>JAFGET010000188.1 GCA_016931435.1 Candidatus Omnitrophota bacterium | reverse complement strand
GCCTTGGGAATGAGTCCCGATGAATTAAAATCTGTATTAGCAGAAAAATTTGCAACGGAACCATATCGTATTAATTATTTTTTATCTAACTTAAAGGATGCCGATATGGCTGCTTTTTGTGCTTCCATTAAAGACGTATCTGCATTTTTTGGCCGGGAAACGGTAATTTCTGCCTTTAGGAGCGATCCCGGCCTTTTTTTAGAAAGTATTAGTGGTATAGATAGCGACCAATTAAACGGCTATGTTAATGCTGTGGCCGGGGCATTAGGGATTAGCCCTGATGAAGTGAAGTCTGTGTTGGTAGAGAAATTTACCGCAGAATCCTGGCTTCTCGGCTATTTTTTATACAGCTTGAAGGATACCGACATAAATACTCTTACCGTTGCCATCTCAGAGCTTTCCGGAGTATTTGGGCAAGAGGCGGTAAAGTCTCTTTTCCAAAATAATCCTAATGGATTTATGGATGTTATTATCGCCTGGAACAGTACAGAGGTGCAGGATGCGATCGCCGAATTATCCGCGCAATACGGGGCCGAAGCCGTTTCTGGCGCCTTAAGAGAAATCGGAATATGGAGCGTGGTACGTTTCTACCCGCAAGACCTGAAAGAAATAGTTAGCAATAGATTGAACCCTACATTTGATGACCGACCCATTGCGGTAGTGATATATCCTGAAGATGACTATAATGGCGCTTTTTCCAGTTTTTATACAAAAGAGATGATGCATAAGCTCATTCAACAAGGTTATCGGGTAATGTATTATCAAGTAGGCTCTGACACCGAGGCAATAGCTGCCGTACAAGACGCCACAGCGCAAAAACAAGCTTTTCTCATTATTTTCGGAGGTCATGGTGATCCCGCTAGCCTGAATTTTAGTGAAGGTATCGAGGAATCCGTTTTTTTAGATCTTTCTGATTTTAGTCAATTAGCAGAGATTCAACAGTGTTTACAGAACGGCGGCATTGTCTTATTAGATTCATGCAGTAATGGCGTAGGTAAGAGAGGTGAGTTTAATATGGTCAATTTATTAGCCGCGGTTTTCCCCCAAGCTGGACGAGTTATCGGAGCTACAGATAGTGCGTATGGGGTGGTTGTAGAGCCAAATAACGGAGTAATTTTCCCCTGGGTAGGGACCTATGACGGAAGCGAGGTAGTATATACTGTCCAGCCTGGAGATACACTGGAGAAGATAGCAGCTATGTATAATATTTCACTGGAAATCCTCATCGAATACAATGGGTTACAAAATCCATATTTACTTTATCCGGGGCAAACCATAATTATTCCTCCGGCAGACTTAAATTGGGAGCATCCTTACGCACCGAAAGATTCCTCTTTATCATCATTGTTTTTGATTATCCGCAATACCTTATTTGCTTTTGACCTACCAAACCCATAAACAAGACTTATTGCCCTAGGTAACAAAACTGAGCAGGAATAAGGGGTATTTTTAGCTTCAAAGTTAACTAAAACAAAAGCTAGTTATTCTAATTGAAAACCTGCTTTTACCATGATATACTTTATTGGGTCAATATAAATCGATTACTTCTTATTCGTTAAAAAGCCACGGATTGAATAAGGAGAGGCGTGATCTTTACGCGTTGCGTGGCAACGCGTTTTTTTGTCATAAGCAAAAGGAGGAGGAGAAAGATGAGGAAAATTTTATTGTTGGTACTGGTATTATTGATAGCAGGGGTGTGGGTAAACAATACTTACGCCAGAGAAGGGCTTGAGATGAAGGGCAATGGCTTGATGTCCCCCGGCGCGGCATCTTTTATGAAGCCAGGAGAAGCTATTCAAAACGCGAATAAGCCGGCTCCGATGATACAGCAAGCGACAGTTGCAGAAGGCGGGATTTTTCAGCCCGGCGATAAAGTCGAACTCAATTCCGATACTCCTGTATATAGCAGGAATGCTAATCCTGCCACTGTGCAATTCGGCGGATCGTATACTTGTTTAGGATCAATACCAAAGGGTACGGAATTGACTATAGTCAGCGTGACTGAAAATATAACGATTTCTAATTTTTCGTATCCGGATGGCACAAGCGGCGCAAATTTACGCGTACTGGTAGGTTTCTGTACGCAATATGAAGTAACCTGGACAGATGCAAATGGGGTCAAGCAGACAGGGTATATCTTTGACTATCCTCAAAGCGGGGCCGCGGGGGCAGTTGCCGATGTTATTGAGTTTTTTACAGGCCCGCTATTATCAGCCGCAGATTAATAGAAAGAAAATAAAATTGGCCAGGTTGAGTTTTTAAAATTCAACCTGGCTTTTTTTAACCTTCCCTCAGCTGTTTTTCCGCATCCACGATGTCGCGGTTGATCACGCGGATAGTTTCCTTGATCTTCTCTTTCAATATATGAGAGGTGGCTTCGGCGTCTTTTATTTCCCGCAATATCTGAACGCTCATCCTGAAATAGCGCACGATCTCCCCTTCATCGGTATCGGTAAATTTCAATATCTGCTCGAATTTTGTCCCGCGCAGCCACGCTTCCATACAGCTTGAAAGGTGGAAATGGGGGGATTTGCTGAAAGGATACACCCTCGTTTTATGCTCTTTATTTTTTATCTGTTCATAAAGTTCTTCAGAGGTCCTTCTTATCCTGCGGGCAGTTTTTGAAAGAGAAGGCATGCTCTGATTTTTCCTCGGTTCAAACACACAGGAAGCCGCCATGATCCCCAAACCAAATTCGTCCAATTGCTCAAGGACTCTATTGGCATAAAGCTCGGTAAGGATGAGCTCGTATCCGTAGACGCTTTTGGCGAATTGGCCTGTTTCAGTGAGTGAGCCGTTTTTAATATAGCAGAAGTCAGAAAGAATTTTTAACTTTGCTTCGATTAAACGCGCGGCTTCTTTTTTTTCATAATTACGCGCCTGGAAATAATGCAGAGAAAGAGGGTAGATCTTTACCAGCCCCTCCTTATATTCTTCGTAGAGGTTTAAAATAGTGGCATATGATGTGTTTAGCTGGCTCCTGACCTCTTCGGGAGGGCCGTAAATGATACGTTTTACTTCATCAACTTTTATTCTCTGGGGGTTGATGCGGCAGTAGACAAAACCTTCTTTATCCAGGCCGCGCCTTCCGGCACGCCCTGCCATCTGATAGAAATCGCGCGTTTTTAGACCCCGCACATAGCGGCCGTAATATTTCCTTAAGGCGTCAAAGATCACCGAGCGGCTGGGCATATTTATGCCTAAGGCAAAAGTTTCCGTGGTAAAGATGACTTTTAAGAGGCGGCTGGTAAAGAGCCGTTCAACAGCCTCCTTTAAAGTGGGAAGCATTCCGGCATGATGGTAGGCGATGCCGCGGCTTACCAGCGCGGATAATTCTTGAGCCGTCCTGTCGTCTGTCAAATCAAAACGCTCGCAAAGCGACTTATACATAGCCGTGATCTCTTTGCGCTCGCCGGGCGTAAGAAAATTGTGGGCGTATAAGTCGCGCGCAAGGTCTTCCGCCCTTCTTCTTCCGAAGACAAAATATATGCAAGGGAAGCCTTCTTTTAAGCGCACATAACTGATGATGGAATCCAGCTTGTTCGTTTTCCCGCCTCCCCAGCGCTTGAGGTCATTAGAGTTATCCGTGATTTCATTGTAGCACTGGAAGAAAAAATGCAGCGGCACCGGCCTTTTTTCTTCGATCACGGTCTCAACCGGTTTGTTATGGACAGATTCCATCCATTGGGCAATTTCTTTGATGTTAGGAATAGTCGCCGACAGGCAGACCATCTGCATGTGTTTGGGGAGGAATATAAGGGATTCTTCCCAGACCGTGCCCCTTTCGGGATTATCAATATAATGGACCTCATCAAAGATTATCCAGGAGTATTTATCAAGGCTCTTCGGCTGATCGAGGATCTTGTTGCGGAAGATCTCCGTAGTCATGATCAAGACCGGGGCATCTGCGTTTAGAGAAACGTCTCCCGTGAGTATGCCGATATTGTCGCCGAACTGTTTCTGGAAGTCGCGGAACTTCTGGTTTGATAAAGCTTTGATCGGGGCGGTATAGATTACGCCCAGGTTATCCTTGATGCAGGTCAAAAGGACGTGTTCGGCAATGGCGGTCTTGCCCGCTCCGGTAGGGGCCGAGACGATCACAGAATGGCCTCGGTTGATACAATCGATTGCTTCCTGCTGAAAACGGTCGTATTGCATTCGTAACTAGAGAGTTCGTTACTCGTAATTCGTAATATTAGTTGCGGTTGGCATCTTTTAAGTATTATAATCCAAAAGTGTTGATTTATCTAATAAAAATAGTAGAATAATTACAGTGGGATATGAAGTAGCTTTAAATAAAGCCTGGGAAGATTTAGCTAACTTAAATGCCGGCAATGCCTTATCAATTAAATTCTTAGCTGATACATACCAGCTGGATTTAAGAGAGAAAAAAGCGTTGTCCTTGTCCTGTAATGTTGCGGCCAAGGATTTCACCGCGATTTTGATTTTACATTATGCCGCGCAGAAGTTGAAGGGGTTGCCTGATGTCAGGGGCGAATGGCTTTCTTTTAAGGAGGTTTCGCAGGTAGAGGGTTACCTCCCCGCTTTTAAAAAGCGGGCAATCTCCCCTTTATTGAGAAAATACGGCAGTAAACCGGAAGGGATCATCACCGCGGCACAAAGGATACCTTTAAAAAGGGTCGATCAGGGCGATGTAGGCATTGTTTTGGAGGCGTTTGAAAAGGTCCCGGTCTTGATCACTCTTTGGCGCGGCGATGATGAATTCGGCCCCGAAGCTAATATGCTTTTTGATAAAAACATTACCCGGATATTTTGTGCCGAGGATATCGTAGTCTTAGCGGGGATCATTGCGGCAAGCGTATAAATATAATGACAAATATCAAAATCCAAATGACAAATGGATCATTAAATACCAAATATTTAGATTATTTGGATTTAACAGATATCCTAGAATGAAAAATTCGCATAAAATATCAATTTTTTT
The DNA here is from genome assembly GCA_016931435.1 of Candidatus Omnitrophota bacterium. GTDB lineage: Bacteria > Omnitrophota > Gorgyraeia > Gygaellales > Profunditerraquicolaceae > JAFGET01. The sequence continues at coordinate 6,470 of JAFGET010000188.1, read as the reverse complement.
ATTCTTTTTATTTACCATTTCTACTCTTTATGCCAAAGAGCCGATCACAATATTTTATTCCGATGACGGCAAATTAAGCATCCCTTTCGGCAGATCCTATGATTATTCCAATATACTTGTAAAAAGGGCGGTTGACGGCGATACTTTACTTTTGGCAAACGGCGAGAGGGTGCGCCTGATAGGCATAGATACCCCCGAGATGCACGAGTCGAATAAATTGGCCAGGGACGCTCAGCGCACAAAACAGGATGTGCGCACAATCATAGCTATGGGCAGGCGTTCTTTTGAATTCACTAGAAATTTAGTCGAAGGAAAGTATGTCAATCTAGAACTTGATGTGGAGAAGCGCGACAAATATAACAGGCTCCTCGCTTATGTTTTTTTAAAAGACGGGATCTTCGTGAATGCCGAAATCGTAAAGGCGGGGTATGCTTCATTGATGACATATCCGCCTAATGTAAAATACGCGGATCTGTTTTTAAAATTGTATCGGGAAGCAAGAGACAACCATCGAGGTTTATGGAAGTAGGAGCACCCGGCTTTATCGGATAGGCCGGTGTCCCCCTTTGCCGGGGGAAGGCGCGGGAAAATAGCGGAATTCTGGGTGTGCCTCTTTTTTGAGGCGGGAGGTTCAAACATGTTAAGATTATTAACTGCGGGTGAATCGCACGGAAAAGGTTTAGTTGCGATATTAGAAGGCATGCCGGCGGGGTTAAAGATAGATATAGCCCAGGTGAACCGGCAACTGAAACGCAGGCAGGCGGGTTTTGGCCGCGGGAAGCGCATGCGCATAGAGAATGACAGCGCGGATATGATCTCGGGGTTAAAAGGCAAAGTGACTTTAGGCAGCCCCCTTGCTATCTTAATAAAGAATAAGGATTTCAGTATTGAAAAACTAAAAAAAGTCCTTTCTCCGCGCCCGGGGCATGCGGACCTTGCGGGATTATTGAAATATGGTTTTAGTGATATCAGGGAGGTCTTAGAGCGTGCTTCCGCAAGGAGCACGGCGGCTACAGTAGCCGCGGGGGCTATTTGCAGGATATTTTTACGGGAATTCAGGGTCGGTATTTTAAGTTCCGTAGTTTCTGTGGGAGGAGAAAAGACAGAAAGCGGGATAAAAAGAAAGATATCCGAGGCTATGAGGAATAAGGATACCTTAGGCGGTATCTTTGAAGTCAGGATCAAAGGCGTTCCCGTAGGTTTAGGCTCTTATGCGCAGGCAGACAGGCGCCTGGACGCGCGCTTTGCTCAAGCACTGATGGCTATTCCCGGGATCAAGGCAGTTGAGGTCGGGTTAGGTTTCGGCTATGCCGATAAGCCCGGTTCGCAATGTCACGATGCCATTTATTATTCCGGGGCCAAGGGATATTTCCGTAATACTAATAACGCCGGAGGCATCGAAGGCGGGATATCCAACGGAGAAGATATTGTTTTACGCGCTTGCATGAAGCCGATATCTACGCTAATGGCTCCTCTAGATTCCGTGAATATTTTGAATACAAAACCGGCAAAGGCCGCTACCGAACGTTCGGATACCTGCGTGGTAGAGGCAGCAGGGGTGGTGGCAGAAGCAGCTTCGGCTTATGTTTTAGCGGATGCATTCCTAGAGAAGTTCGGCAGCGACTCTTTATCGGATATAAGGACTAATTTCAAGAATTACCTGAAAAGGATCTAGTCATAATCCCATTAAACCAACGGGTTGTGGAAGCGAGGCCCCGGATAATAAATTATAGTTAGAAAACACCACCTCTTTCGTCTATTAGAAACGAAAGGAGGTGGGTGCCATGGAACGGGATTTAAAAGTTGTACGGTTATACCGTTTTGACGCGGATTCCAAAGTCAAGGCCTTTGCCGATATCGCTATCGGTGATTTTATCGTCAAGGGCTTGCGCATAGTCCAGGGCGTAAAGGGCCTGTTCGTTTCTATGCCGCAGGATAAAGCTAAGGATGGCAAGTGGTATAATTCCTTTTACCCTGCCACAAAAGAAGCGCGTCAGGAACTGATGGAGGCCCTGTTAGAGGCGTACCAACAGTAAAAAATGGGGACGGTTCTTACTGCAGAAAGCAGTATACCAAACTATTACCTATCTCTCCATATCGGATTGTTGGGTGCGCTGCTACTGCGGCGGATAAGTTTGGGTGCTATTTAAAGCAGCTTGGAACCGTCCCCGGTTTAACGGTTTAAGGATGAATATTTATTTAGTCGGCTTCATGGCTACCGGTAAAACTTCCGTAGGAAAGGCTTTGGCCAGGAAAAAGAAGTGGCAATTTGTAGACCTGGATGAATTAATCGAGTTTAAAGAAAAGCGAAGGATAGCCGATATCTTTGCTGCCTGCGGGGAGCCGCATTTTCGCCGGATAGAAAAGAAAGTCTTAAAAGAGGTTTCCAAAGAAAAAAAATTCATAGTGGCCTGCGGAGGGGGGGTTGTCATCGATAAAGAAAATATCGCGGTAATGAAAGAGACCGGTAAGATCATCTGCCTCTCTGCTCATCCGGAGGTGATATTGTCGCGCACCTGTTCGGATACCAGCCGTCCGCTATTAAATGTCAGTGACCCTAAAAAACAGATAGAATTGTTACTTAAATTGCGCGCCCCTTATTACGCGAAGGCGGATATGACCATAGATACTTCTAAAATACCGGTAGCAAAAGTCGTAGAGAAGATCGCTAAGATCGGGGCGCCTAAGAAAAAAACAAAAGCCAAGATCAAGAAAGGACATCCATGAAAAAAATAACGTTAAGCTTGGTTATCCTCTTCGTGGTTTTTTCCAATTTGAGCGCCCAGACAGAACAGCGGGATTTGGCCGATATCCGCAAAGGGGTAGCCGCTTCAGAAATAGAAGATATCACCTTTCATATCGCTAAAAAGCCCGATAAAGTCGACGGCTACGTGGTCTTTCTGGACAAAGACAACCGTTTTTGCTCGACGATCGGAGTGCTTACCTTATCGGTGAAGAAAAAGTATGTTATCGGCCGCACCGGCTCTATCCCTAAACCGGTCGAGGTTTACCGTTACGAAATAGGGCACACCGAAGAAGTATTCTTTGAGCCGAAGGATTTTTTGCTTATGGGCCTGCCTTTGGGGGGGATTATTTTCGGCCTGCCCATAACTTTACCCGAAGATAAAGTAGAAAAGAACGATACCGTTATCTTGGAATGGGAAGATTTTAAAAGAGAGCAGGCCCCCCAGGAGTATTAAGGAAAAAGGTAAAAGCGTAAAGCAAAACTAAAAAGTTTTAAATTTTACATTGTGGTTTTACCTTTTGCCTATTAAGTTTTGACTTAGAATATGACTGAGCTTGAGGCTTTGGTAGCTTTAAATATGGCGGGCGATATAGGCAGCGTGCGTTTAAAGAAACTGTTGGATTTTTTCGGCAAACCGCAGAACATTTTCAGCGCTTCCCATGAAAAATTGACTCAGGTTTCAGATATCACGGAGAAAATCGCTGAACAGATCCGCGATCTCAAAGAAGAGGAGGTCTCCAGGGAGATAACGCAGGCAGAAAGATCAGGCCTTGCGATAATCACCCAGGACCACGAGGATTACCCTAATAATTTAAGGAACATCTTTGACCCGCCGATAGTCCTTTACGTAAAAGGCAAGCTTAAGGAGAGCGACCGTCTGGCGATCGCCGTAGTAGGCTCGCGCAGGGCTTCTTTCTACGGGTTGAGCCAGGCGGAAAAATTTGCCTGCGGGTTATCGGCGCAGGGTTTTACTATTATCTCCGGGCTTGCCCGAGGGGTTGATACGGCTGCGCACCGCGGGGCATTAAAGACTCCCGGGGCAAGAACTATCTCGGTAATAGGAAGCGGCTTTAACCATATTTATCCTCCGGAAAACCGGAAATTAGCGGAAGAGGTTTCAAATACGGGAGCGGTGATTTCGGAGTTTCCTCTGGATTATCCGCCTTTACCGCGGAATTTTCCCCGCAGGAACCGCATCATCAGCGGTTTAAGCCTGGGGGTGCTTGTAGTTGAGGCAGCCAGAAACAGCGGCGCTCTTATTACCGCGGATTTTGCCCTGGAGCAAGGCAGGGAAGTCTTCGCTTTGCCTGGCGAAGTCGGGATGAATACTTCCTGGGGGACAAACGGATTGATCAAACAGGGAGCCAAATTAGTCACCAGCATTGAAGATATATTGGAAGAGTTTAATCTTTATGCGCCCGCGCCGCGATTGCCTGAATCGATGTTAAAGGGATTCGCGGAAGAGAATTTAAGCCCGGAGGAATCGTTAGTCTACGATTTTATTTCCCGCGAGCCGGTCTTATTGGATGAACTGATAGAAAAAACTGACTTTGGTATCGCGCAGGCCTCTGATATAATCTTGAAGCTACAGATGAAGAAACTGATAAAAGAGCTTCCGGGAAAGCAATTCGTAAGGAATGACCCATGAAAGACAAAAACTTAGTGATCGTAGAATCTCCGACTAAAGCCAAGACTATCGGCAGGATCTTGGGAGAGAATTTCACCGTGGTCTCTTCCATGGGGCACCTCATAGATTTACCCGAGAAGAAATTAGGCGTAGACATAGATAAGGATTTTAAGCCGCAATTTGTGATAATCCCCGGCAGGACCAGGCTTTTGGCGACTTTAAAAAAAGAGGCGCGCGCAAATGACAAGATATTCATTGCTACCGATCCTGATAGGGAAGGAGAGGCTATCGGCTGGCGCATCAAGGAGAGGATCTTAAAAGATAAAAAAGTTTTAAGAGTCGTCTTTCATGAGATCACTCCGCAGGCGGTCGAGGAGGCATTCAAGCATCCGCGCGATTTTGACCTTAAGATGATTGATGCCCAGGTGGGCAGGAGGGTCTTAGACAGGGTAGTCGGATATTTCTTAAGCCCGTTATTATGGAAGAAGATCGTAAGGGGCTTAAGCGCCGGACGCGTGCAGTCGGTGGCATTAAGGCTGATCATTGAAAGAGAAAGGCAGATACAAAAGTTCATCCCGCAGGAATATTGGGAGATAGAGGCAGAGTTAAAAAAAGCCGATGCCCCATTCAAAGCTAAATTAAATAAGATAGAAGGCAAGAAGGCACAGATAAGAAACAAGGAAGAGTCAGACGCCATTACCGGGGATCTTGAGGGTAAACCGTTTAAGGTCATAGAAATAAAAAAAACGGAGAAAAAACGCAACGCCGACCCGCCTTTTATCACCAGCACCTTACAGCAGGAAGCCTTCAATAAATTAAGGTTTAACGCCGCAAAGACCATGCTTCTGGCGCAGCAGCTTTATGAAGGTATTGATATCGGCCATGATAACCCCGTAGGCCTGATCACCTATATGCGCACCGATTCTACCCACGTGGCGCCGCAGGCGATCAAGGAAGTCAGGGATTTGGTCGTCAAAAAATTCGGGAAAGATTATCTCCCTAAAGAACCCAATACCTATAAATTAAAAAAACATGCCCAGGCAGCGCACGAGGCGATACGGCCATCTTTTATTTCCCGCTCCCCGGAAAGCCTGAAAGATTTTTTGAACCCGGACCAGTATGAACTATATGAATTGATCTACCTCAGGTTCTTGGCCAGCCAGATGAATCCCGCGCGTTATTTGATTACAAGCGTAGATATCCAAGCGGATAAATATTTGTTTGGGGCAAGCGGTTCCACTTTGGTTTTTGAGGGTTTTAGTATAATTTATAAAGAGAAAGACGCGCAAGAAGAAGAAAAAGAGGAAAAGAACAGCATCCCTTCTTTAGAAAAAGATGAGATCCTGGATTTAATAAGATTATCGCCTTCGCAGCATTTTACAAAACCTCCGGCGCGCTTTTCCGACAGCTCACTGGTGAAAATATTGGAAGAAGAGGGGATCGGCAGGCCCTCTACTTATGCCCCTACGATCCAGACAATAGTCGCGCGCGATTACGTGCGCAGGATCAAAGGGTATTTTCATCCTACGGAGCTGGGTTTTAAGGTATGCGATATGTTAGTCGAATATTTTCCTAAGGTAATGGACGTCAAATTCACCGCCTTGATGGAGGAAGAATTAGATGAGGTAGAAGAAGGCGCGATAGACCGCCTGAAGGTATTGCATGATTTCTATCCTTCTTTTAAGGCGAATTTAGATTTTGCCCAGCAAAACATCAAAAAAGAAGTCATCCAAACAGACGAGGTCTGCCAGATGTGCGGCAAGCCCATGATCATCAAATGGGGCAGAAAAGGAAAATTCTTAAGCTGTTCGGATTATCCTAAGTGCAAATTCGCCAAGTCCATTACTACCGGGGTCAAATGCCCGCAGGAAGGCTGCGGCGGAGAGCTGATCGAACGGCGCTCACGTAGAGGTAGCTTCTACGGTTGTTCTAATTATCCAAAATGCACCTTTATCGCTAAGGACTTACCGGAATATAACAAAGATATTGATGATAGAAGCTAATGGCTAATGACAAAATCCAAATGACAAATGAATCTTTAATCTCAAATAAAAAATATGATATTCAAGATCGTTCATTAGAATTTGCAGCCAGAGT
>JAFGET010000187.1 GCA_016931435.1 Candidatus Omnitrophota bacterium | reverse complement strand
GTTTTCGCTATCCCATAGAGATTTACCTGATAGTTTTTACGGCTTTCGGGGTATCCACCCTGTATGATTCTTTCAGGAATAAATTTCTTTCTATTTTATCGATAGCTTTGATTTGCGCAGGCAACCTTTTATTTTATAAAAACTCGGATTTTATCCTTAACCTGGCAAGAAAATTTATTTAGGAGGCAGAATAAATGAAAACTACTCTTTTAGTCCCCGTCCTTAATGAGATCGAGGGAATGAAGAAAATAATGCCGTTGGTAAAAAGAGAATGGGTAGACCAGGTCATCATACTTGACGGTAATTCTACCGACGGGACAATCGAATACGCCAGGTCTCAGGGGTATACTGTAGTGATCCAGAAAAAGCCGGGGCTGCGCAAAGGATATGAAGAGGCCTGGAAGCATATAACCGGCGATATCGTGATCACCTTTAGCCCCGACGGCAACTCTATCCCGGAACTCATTCCGCCTTTGATCGAGAAGATGAAAGAAGGCTATGATATGGTGATCGTCTCCCGTTACGCTAAGGGGGCGAAAAGTTACGACGATGATATTATCACCGGTTTCGGCAATTGGATGTTCACTTCTTTGATAAACCTTGTTTTCGCTGCGCATTATACAGACGCGATGGTCATATACCGTGCTTACAAAAAGGATCTGATGGCCAGGCTTGAATTAGATAAGGATTCAAGTTTTGATTTTGAAGAAAAACTCTTTCGCACCAAGATCAGTTGGGAACCCCTGTTATCCATGCGCGCGGCAAAAAGAAGGCTTAAGATAGGAGAGATACCCGGAGATGAACCGGCGCGCCTGGGCGGGCAGAGGAAATTGAAGATATTCCAATGGGGAGCGGCTTTTTTGACAGAGGTGATAAAGGAGAGGTTCACACCCTGATACATGGATACTAAAAGCAGGATACTTATTGCCGCAGGAGAAAATTTTGCCGCGGAAAAGCTCGAGCATTTTTTGCGCAAAAAAGGCTTTCGTTTTGTTTTTACCGATAAGAAGGAGGGCGCGGACCTGGCATGTCAGAAACAATTAGGCCGGATTTTTTCAAAGTCAAATCCGGAATATGTTTTTTTGTTTCCCGTAAGGTCAGGGGGGATCGCCGCAAACATCAGGTATCCGGCTGATTTTTGTTATTATAATACCCAGGCCCTGGCAGGGGTCATACACCACTCCTACAAGATGGGGGTAAGAAAGCTTTTATTCCTTGCCAGTTCTTGTGTTTATCCGAAGCATTGTCCTCAGCCAATGAGAGAAGAATATCTTTTATCCGGGGCCCCGGAGAGCACCAATGAGGCTTATTCTATAGCTAATATCGCCGCAATAAAGATGTGCCAGGCTTATAATAAGCAGTATAAAACCAGATTTATCAGTGCAATCCCCGCTACCGTTTACGGCCCGGGAAGCCATTTTGACCTTGAAAACAGCCATGTGATATCCGCGCTTATCCGTAAATTCCATGAAGCTAAGGCAAAAGTCTTGCCGGAGGTCTTAGTCTGGGGCACAGGCAAAGCTAGGAGAGAATTCATCCATATCGACGACCTTATGCGCGCTTGCCTGGTATTGATGGGAGGGTATTCCGGGCCCGACCTGATCAATATAGGTTCCGGCAAGGATGTCTCGATAGCTTATCTTGCCATGTGCATAAAAGAAGTCTCTGGTTTTAGCGGCAAGGTCTATTTTGACCGCACTAAACCCGAAGGCACACAAAGGAAGCTTTTAGACAGCCGTAAAATCAAAAAGACAGGCTGGAAAAACAGAGTCACGCTGTTAGAAGGCATAAGACAAACCTACAGATGGTATTCTAGAAATGAGGAGAAGTAAAATATGAAAATACTTGTTACAGGCGCAGCAGGTTATATCGGTTCCGTGCTCGTTCCGACATTATTAGGTGAAGGGCACCAAGTCACAGCCGTGGATAATTTTATGCATAATCAAGCCTCACTTCTAGAATGTTGTTATCACGATAAATTCAACATCATCCGGGCCGACGTGCGGGATGAAAAAACGGTCTCTTCCTGCGTGAAGGATGCGGATGTCATTTTCCCCTTAGCCTGCCTGACCGGCGCTCCTATCTGCAGCCGATTCCCGCAGGAAGCCGGCTCTATTTTAGTAGATGCCTTGAAGATGATGTTAAAATACAGAAGGCAAGAGCAGAAGATAATATTCCCCACGACTAACAGCGGATATGGCATAGGCCAGCGCGGAGTATTCTGCACGGAAGAAACGCCTCTTAAGCCCGTTTCTCTTTACGGAAGATTAAAGGTAGAGGCGGAAAAGATCCTTACTGATTCGGGTAATTGTGTTTCTTTCAGGCTGGCTACTGTTTTCGGCGCATCTCCCAGGATGCGTATCGACTTATTGGTGAATGATTTTGTTTACAGGGCGGTTACCGACGGATTTGTCGTGGTGTTTGAAGCGGATGCCAAGAGGAATTACATACATATCCGTGATGTGGTGAGGGGTTTTTTACACGCTATAAATAACTGGGATAAGTTAAAAAACAATATCTATAACCTTGGTTTATCCGACGCCAATATTTCAAAAAGGGAATTGTGCGAAAAAATAAAGACATGCCTGCCGCGTTTTTATTATGGCGTAGCCGAAGTAGGGGAGGACCCGGATAAAAGGGATTATATAGTAAGTAATGAAAAGATCGAGAAAGCCGGTTTTAAGCCCAGGTTTTCCCTTGATGACGGTATAAAAGAATTGATCAAGGCTTATAGTATCGTAAAATATAGAAAGAACGAGTTTTCAAATAATCCTTAACTGAGGATATCCGCGTTGAAAAGAATTCTTAAGTCAAAAAAATCATTGAAAGATAAGGCTGATTGGGTAAGAAGAGAGACCATCAGGATCCACGGAATCGCTCCTCAGACAAGGGTCGCTTCTTCTCTTTCCTGCGTAGAGATACTTACCGCTTTGTATTACGGGAAAGTTTTGTCTTTTGATAAAAGAGGCAAGAAATCAGCAAAAAGAGACAGGTTGGTTTTAAGTAAAGGCCACGGGGCGGTAAGCATATATCCTATCCTGGCGGATCTGGGTTTTTTTAATCCTCGGGAACTTAGGAGGGTATGCCAGGCCGGTTCTTTTTTAGGTTCTATCCCGGACACGCTTATACCCGGGATAGAGACTACCAACGGCTCTCTCGGGCACGGCCTGGGAGTTTCCTGCGGCATCAGTATCGCCTTGCGTTTGGCTAAAGATAGGCACAAGGTCTTTGCGCTGATCGGAGACGGAGAGCTTTATGAAGGCTCGGTCTGGGAAGCAGTGATGTTTGCCGGCCACCATAAATTAAGTAATATTATCGCTATTGTGGATAATAACGGTATAAGCATGCTGGATTATTGCCGACGGATAATTGATTTAAGGCCGTATGAGCAAAAATTCAGGGCTTTCGGATGGAAAGCCGAAACGGTCGACGGCCACGATGTTTTGGCTCTTAGGCAGTGCCTGGCGAGGCTAAAAAGCGACAAGACACGGTACCCCAAGGTAGTTATCGCCAAGACCGTCAAAGGTAAAGGCGTGCCGTCTTTGGAATCGGATGCGCTTTGCCATATAAAATCATTAAGCAATAACGAGGTCTCTGATCTATTAAAAGGTGCGGATGAAGAATAATATGCATAAGACTATGCGCGATGCCTTCCTGGATGAGGTTCACAGGAAAATGAGGCAGGATAAAAAAATATTTTTCCTTTGCGCCGACTTCGGGGCTCCCGTTCTGGATAAAATAAGGAGGGATTTCCCGCAAAGGTTCATCAATGTCGGCATCGCCGAACAGAACATGATCAATATCGCCACCGGACTGTCCTTGGAGGGCTTTAAGGTCTTTACCTATGCCATTGCGCCTTTTTTAACCATGCGTTCTTACGAGCAGAACAGGGTGAATCTCTCTATACATTCTCAAGTCTCCCCCCTGAACGTGAATTTAATAGGAGTGGGGGCGGGAGTAAGCTATGAAGTATCCGGGCCGACGCATCATTGTTTGGAAGATATATCCATAATGCGCCTACTTCCGAATTTTATGGTATTTTCACCTAGCGACTGGGTATTAGCGGCCAAGCTTGCAGATGCCTGCTTAAATTTAAATTGCCCCAAATACCTTCGTTTTGACGCCAAACCTCTGATGAAGATATACGGTTCAGAAATGCACAAGGCTGATTTTGAAAAAGGATACAGCGAGTTGGCCGCGGGCAGAAAAGTATGCCTGGTAGCCACAGGTTATATGACTCATACCGCGCTTTCAGCCTGCCGGCAATTGCAAAAAGACGGCTTTAGCTGCGGAGTCCTGGACGTATTTAGGTTAAAGCCGCTCAATGAGGAAGGATTGGGCCGCATACTTAAGAAATACGATAATGTCGTGACTATGGAAGAGGCCTTTATCGAAAAAGGGGGGTTAGATAGCGCTGTTTTGCGGTTGTTACATAAGAAAGGGATATGCGCCGGCTTTTCCTCGATAGGCTTTAAGGATAAGTATGATTTCAGGTTAGGCAATAGGGAGCATCTCCATCGTTTGAACGGCATCGATACGGCAGGAGTAGTAATGGCGGTTAAAAAATTAATGCAGATAAAAAGAGGGAGAAAAAGATGATCATCAGCAGGACGCCTTTTAGGATTTCTTTCTTTGGCGGAGGCACTGATTATCCGGTATGGTATAGAAAGAATAGCGGAGCGGTATTATCTACGACTATAGATAAATATTGTTATATCAGCGTGCGTTACCTTCCGCCGTTTTTTGAGCACAAGCACAGGATCGTGTATTCATTGATAGAAAATGTCAGGTCCGGAGGAGAGATACAGCATCCCGTCGTGCGGTCTTTGATAAAATTACATAAGATCAATAAAGGCCTTGAGATCCATCATGACGGGGACCTTCCGGCGCGTTCAGGCTTGGGGTCAAGCTCCGCCTTCACTGTGGGGATGCTTAATTCCCTATACGCCTTAAAGGGAAATATCGCCTCTAAAGCAGAATTGGCTAAGCAGGCAATTCATGTAGAGAGGGATGTGTTACGCGAAAACGTAGGTTCCCAGGACCAGATTGCCGTGGCTTACGGAGGGTTTAACAAGATAATATTCCACAACGACCATAATTTCCGGCTGGAACCGATGACCCTGCAGAGAGAGCGTATAAAACAATTGCAGGAGCATCTTATGCTGGTCTTTACCGGTTTCTCGCGTTTTGCCTCCGAGATCGCCGCGGACCAGATAAAAAATACTCACAGGAGGAAGAAAGAGCTGGCGACGATGCGCCAGATGGTCGACCACGGAGTGGATGTCTTAAACAGCTGTCGCGACATAAAGGAATTCGGAAAATTACTTCATGAATCATGGCTGATCAAAAGAAAGCTTTCCGAGAAGATCTCTACCACCCAGGTGAATGAATTGTATAATATCGGTTTGCGTAACGGCGCTATAGGCGGGAAATTATTGGGTGCAGGCGGCGGGGGGTTCATGTTGTTCTTTGTCGTGCCGCAAAAAAGGGAAAGGCTGCGCAGGGCGCTTAAAAAATTGCTGGAGGTCAGGTTTTCTTTCGAGAACGAGGGCAGCCAGATAGTATATTATAATCCCCAGAACATTTAACCGGATGTTGAATACTTTAGCAGATACAGAGGTTTTGATTCTTTGCGGCGGTTTAGGGAAAAGGTTAAGGAAGGTTTCCGGAAAAACTCCCAAGTGCATGGTGACAGTCGCAGACCGCCCGTTTTTAGATATCATCATAAATTATTTAGCTAATTTAGGTCTGCGCAGATTTATCCTGGGAATAGGTTATAAGGCGGATGTGTTTAAGAGGTATTACCGCGGCAGGCATAAAGGATTAAAGATATCTTTTTGCCGGGAGAAAAATCCGCTGGGCACTGGCGGCGCGGTAAAAAATGCCGGAAGATTGATCAAAGGAAAGTATTTTTTTGTCTTAAACGGCGATTCTTTCTGCCGGTTTGACCCGGGCCGATTCCTTAAGTTCCATCGGAAAAAACACGCCCTTGCCTCTATTTTATTAAGCAAACAACTCGAAGGCAAGGATTACGGAGAAATCAAAACTTCCCGGG
>JAFGET010000186.1 GCA_016931435.1 Candidatus Omnitrophota bacterium | reverse complement strand
TTTAGACGGCGTCCAGACGCGCTACGAAGACCCGGACACGGTTTTGGATAAGATAAGCAAAGCCTCCCCGGCAAAAGCCACGGAGCTTATACAATCCATCTATAACGCGCCAATAAAAGAAAAACTTATCGCAAAAAGGATCAAGCAGATAAAAAGCCATAAGGGGACCGCGGCCGTAAGCTGCATACCGGCGCACGCAGAAAAGTTCGCCAAGATCGCTGTTTCTGCGGGAGCGGATATTTTTGTGGTGCAATCCACGGTTACTACTACCAAACATATTACCAGCGAATACCGCAGCCTTGACCTGTTTAAATTCTGCTCATCCGTAAAGGTTCCGGTGATCCTCGGTAACTGCGTTACTTATGAAACTACCCTTGCTTTGATGGAAACAGGGGCATCCGCGCTTTTGATAGGCATAGGGCCGGGAGCAGCTTGCACTACCCGCGGAGTTCTGGGGATAGGGGTGCCTCAGGTAACTTCGACCCTTGACGCCGCATCTGCCAGGGATTTCTATTATAAAAAAACCGGCAGATATGTCCCTATTATTACTGACGGTGGCATGAACCGTGGGGGCGATATATGCAAGGCTTTTGCCTGCGGAGCAGATGCCGTAATGATCGGCTCCAGCTTTGCCCGCGCAAAAGAGGCTCCGGGGAAAGGCTATCACTGGGGCATGGCAACTTCTAACGTGAATTTGCCCCGCGGCACCCGTATACACGTAGGCACAACCGGCACCCTGGAAGAGATACTCTTTGGCCCGACTAAAGTAGATGACGGTTCGCAAAACCTTTTAGGGGCGCTTAAGACCTCTATGGGGTCGCTAGGCTCCGCCGATATAAAAGAGATGCATAACGTAGAAATAATCATAGCTCCTTCCATACAGACCGAAGGAAAGATCTTCCAGGTCGGTCAACGCGTAGGGATGGGCAAGTAGACAGGAGCAGGCCGACTATGACAAAACAGACTATATTGATCTTGGATTTCGGTTCGCAATACTCGCAGTTGATCGCCAGGCGCGTGCGCGAAAATAAGGTGTTCTCAAAGATCATACCTTATAATACGCCGGCTAAAGAAATCGCCGCGATGTCTCCGAAAGGGATTATACTTTCCGGGGGGCCGGCATCAGTCACCGAAAAAAAGAGCCCTCACCCGGATAAGGGTATCTTTAAGCTGGGTATTCCCGTCCTTGGGATTTGTTACGGAATGCAGCTGATCACGGAAATGACTGGGGGCAAAGTCAAAAATACCAAAGAGCGCGAATACGGCAAGACCGAATTATTCATCGACAATAACCGCACGCTTTTTAACCATTTGCCGGGAAATCTTACCTGCTGGGCAAGCCACGGAGACCACGTAAAAAAGATGCCTCCTGGATTCATAAATCTGGCGCATACAAATAACGCTCCTGTTGCGGCAATAGGCCACGTTCAAAAAAAGATTTACGGAGTACAGTTCCATCCGGAAGTCACGCACACCAACAAGGGCACGCAAATACTGGGCAATTTTCTATTTAAAATATGCGGGTGTTTAAGCCGCTGGACCATGGAATCGTTCATCAAAGAGTCCGTGGAGAATATCAAAAAAACAGTAGGAAGGAAGGATAGGGCAGTCTTAGGTTTATCCGGGGGAGTTGATTCTTCAGTTACCGCATTATTACTGCACAAAGCCCTGGGCAAGAACCTCCGTTGTATTTTTATAGATAACGGGCTGTTAAGAAAAGATGAAGCGCAACAGATAAAGAAAGTATTCCGCGATAATTTTCGCTTAAACCTGCTTTGCGTCGACAGAAGCAAGCGTTTCTTAGGAAGGCTTAAAGGCATCACTGACCCGGAAGCAAAAAGAAAGATCATCGGGGAAGAATTTGTGCGTGTTTTTGAAGAAGAAGCGGCGAAAACTAAAGGTGTCAAATACCTGGCGCAAGGCACGCTTTACCCGGACGTAATAGAATCGCTTTCACCTATCGGCGCTCCTTCGAGTAAGATTAAAAGCCACCACAATGTCGGAGGATTACCTGCGCATATGAAGCTAAAGTTAATCGAGCCCCTGAGGGACCTGTTTAAAGACGAAGTCAGGGAGATCGGAAAAGAGATGGGCCTGCCTGAAGCCCTCTTATACCGCCAACCTTTTCCGGGGCCGGGTTTAGCCATAAGGATCATAGGAGAAGTGAACGAAAAATATCTGGATTTATTGCGTGAGGTAGACAGGCGCGTGACCGACGAGATCAGGAAAGCCGAACTATATGAGCAGGTCTGGCAGTCTTTTGCCGTGCTTCTGCCCATAAAAAGCGTAGGCGTAATGGGAGACGAACGCACATACGAAAATGTAGTCGCTATTCGTTGTGTCAGCAGCCTTGACGGAATGACCGCTGATTGGACGCAGCTGCCTTACGAGACCCTGCAGAAAATATCCAGCCGCATCATCAACGAAGTCAAGGGGGTAAACCGCGTAGTTTACGATATAAGCTCAAAACCTCCCGCAACGATAGAGTGGGAATAGAAAAACAGTAACTCGTAAGCTCGTAACCAGTAACTAGTAATTCTTGGATACGTCCGGATCAGTTGCCTTTATTACGAGTTACTTGTTACTAGTCACTAGTTACGAATATAATGCCGCATTCCGAATTCATCCACCTTCACCTGCATACGCAATACAGCCTATTAGACGGAGCCTGCCGTATACCCGAACTCTTGAGCCTTGCCAAGCAATATAAGATGGATTCCCTGGCGATCACCGACCATGGCAATATGTTCGGTTCCATCGATTTTTATCTCGCTGCGCAAAAAGCCGGGATCAAGCCTATTATCGGTTGCGAAGTCTATGTTGCTCCGGGCAGCCGGCTGGATAAAAAGGCGCAGGGCATCGATGATTCCTCAAACCACTTCATACTTTTAGCCAGGGATGAAACAGGCTACCAGAACCTCATGAAACTCGTCTCTCTCGGCTACCTGGAAGGATTTTATTACCGGCCGCGCATCGATAAGGAGATATTGTCTCAATATAGTAAGGGCTTGATCGGGTTGAGCGCATGTTTAAAAGGCGAACTTGCCTGCCTGCTGAACGGAAACCGCTTTAATGACGCTTTAAAAGCCGCGGATGATTTTCTGAATATTTTAGGAAAAAATAACTTTTATCTTGAGTTACAGGAAAATTCTATCAAAGAGCAAAAAGCAGTCAACACCGGATTGATCAAGATATCCCGCCAGCTCAATATCCCTTTAGTTGCGACCAATGACGTCCATTATTTGAGCAAAGAAAACGCCAGGAGCCACGAGGCGCTTTTGTGTATCCAGACACAGACCACCCTGGATGACCCCAACCGCATGCGCTTTCAGACAGACGAATTTTATTTCAAATCGCCGGATGAGATGAAGGCCTTATTTAAAGAGGTGCCGGAGGCTGTCTCCAATACCTTGAGGATCGCCGAACGCTGTAACTTAGAGCTGGATTTCTCATCGGTACACCTGCCTAAATATGAACCTCCCGTAGGAAAAAGCAAGGAAGATTATCTTAAGGAATTATGCGAGGCGGGATTAAAAGAAAAGTTTACGCAAATTACTGAAAGCATCAGGGGGCGCCTGGAGCATGAATTAAAAATAATCAAACATACCGGTTTTATCAGTTATTTCCTCATCGTTTGGGATTTTATCCATTACGCCAAAGCCCAAGGTATACCTACCGGCCCGGGAAGAGGCAGCGCTGCCGGAAGCCTGGTGAGCTATCTTTTGGGTATAACCGATATCAATCCGCTTAAATACGGGCTGCTTTTTGAAAGGTTCTTAAATCCGGAACGCCTTGGGCTGCCGGATATAGATATAGATTTTTGTTACGAAAGAAGGCAGGAAGTGATCGATTACGTGACGAAGAAATACGGCCAGGAAAACGTTGCGCAGATCATTACTTTTGGTACGATGCAGGCTCGCGCGGTAGTGCGCGATGTAGGCAGGGTCATGGGAATGAGTTACGCGGACGTAGACCGCATCGCCAAGATGATACCGCCTGACCCTAATATCAGCTTAAAGGATGCCTTAAGTAACGAGCCGGAATTGGGGAATTTATACAAAAACGATGCTCAGATAAAACAGTTGATCGACACCGCCTTGCCGCTTGAGGGGCTTAACCGGCACGCCTCTATCCACGCCGCCGGGGTTGTCATCGCGGATAAACCTCTGAACACTTATATGCCGTTGTTTAAATCGCAAGACGACCAGGTCACCACCGGCTATAGCATGAGCGCGCTTGAAAAGATCGGCCTGTTAAAAGTGGACTTTTTGGGCCTGCGCACCCTTACGGTTATAGATTCGACGGCAAAGATCATAGGGGAGACTCAAGGCAAGGAAGTAGATGTAGAAGAGATCCCGCTGGATGACGCAAATACCTATAAGCTTCTGGGTTCCTCGCAGACGATGGGAGTCTTCCAGTTGGAAAGTTCAGGGATGCGCGACCTCTTAAGAAAGCTTGAGCCTAAAGTCTTTGAAGATATCATAGCGCTTCTTGCTCTTTACCGCCCGGGGCCTATAGGTTCCGGCATGCTCGATGATTTTATGCGCCGAAAACACAATACTTCCCTGGTAAGATATGACCATAAAAACCTCGAGCCTATCCTGAAGGAAACTTACGGGATAATGGTCTACCAGGAACAGATCATGCAGATCGCCTCCGACATAGCGGGTTTTAGCCTCTCTCAGGCTGATTTATTACGCAGGGCTATGAGTAAAAAGATCCCCGAGGTTATGGAACAGCAAAGAAAAAACTTCATCATAGGATGCGTCAAAAACAGCGTGAGCGAATCGGTAGCGAATAAAATATTCGACCTGATCGAATATTTTTCCGGTTACGGCTTCAATAAAAGCCATTCCACAGCTTACGCCATGATCTCATACCGCACCGCGTATCTTAAGGCTAATTATGCCGTTGAATTTATGGCAGCGCTGCTTACCTCGGAAAGAGACAATACCGATAAGATCGTAGAGTATGTCAACGAGGCTACGCGGATGGGGTTAAAGATACTGCCTCCGGATATCAACGAAAGCAAGATGCTTTTTAAGGTGATCGATGAGAAGACGATACGATTCGGGCTTTTAGCAATAAAGAACGTAGGCCAGGGGGCGGTGGAATCGATTGTTTCGGCAAGGAAGGACGGCCCGTATAGATCACTTGATGAATTGGCATCGCGCATAGACTTAAGGCTTGCAAACA
Source organism: Candidatus Omnitrophota bacterium (assembly GCA_016931435.1). Taxonomy (GTDB): domain Bacteria; phylum Omnitrophota; class Gorgyraeia; order Gygaellales; family Profunditerraquicolaceae; genus JAFGET01. The sequence continues at coordinate 3,038 of JAFGET010000186.1, read as the reverse complement.
GAAAGGTTCTAGAAAGCCTGATAAAATGCGGCGCCCTGGATTGTTTCGGGCTTGCGCGCGCTCAAATGGCGGCTAACCTGGATACCATCCTTGAAATAGCTTCAAAGACGCAACGGGAGATCGCTAAAGGGCAGCTTTCGTTCTTTGAACTGGCGGGTGTAGATAACGGTTTTAACGAGACCATTCAAAGAAACATGCCGCACGTAAAAGAATGGCCTGAACCTCAGATTTTAGCTTTTGAAAAGGAAATGCTGGGTTTTTACATAAGCGGGCACCCCTTGGCGCGTTACGCTTCTCAACTCAAGCGCTTTACCTCTTCTTCGATCTCAAACCTGACCCAGTGCCCTGATGGACAGGACATAAAAATAATCGGGCTTATCGCAAAGATCAAACAGACGACTACGCGCGCTAAGCAGGAAAAGATGGCTATTTTAAAATTGGAGGATTTAGAGGGGTCGGTCGAGGTGCTGGTTTTTCCTCAGGCCTTCCAAAAAGTTTCCCGTTATCTTCTTTCCGGCACGGTAGTAATGGTGCGTGGAAGGCTCAACCTCAAGGAAGAATCCCCGAAGATCATAGTCAACGACTTGTTCCCCATGGAAGAAATATATAAATTGATCACCGGCATCAATATAAACCTTTCAGGCGTAAGGGAGAACCTTTTTGAAAGCTTAAAGGGGCTGCTTGCGGAAAACTCAGGAAAAACACCGGTATACCTGCACTTGAATACTCCCGTAAGATCGCGCGTGCAATTAATAGTGGGTGACGGTTTATACGTGACCCCTTCCGAAAAATTGATACAGGATATATCGTCGTTGCTTGGCGAAGACAGATTAGCTCTGGTTTTATAAAAAATAATTCTTGACAAAAATTTTTTTTATTTTATAATTAGCACTCTGAAAAGAGGAGTGCTAATTTAATAAAGTTATCTCATTGCCTGTCGCTCGAAAATCTTGTTGAGATTTTCTCGCAGGCAATGAGTCAATTCGCGCTTATAACTTACTCATCCGCATGTGGCGGATTCGTAATTTATGCGCTCATTGAAGGAGGTGTAGTAGATGAATATCCAACCATTGGGAGACCGCGTAATAGTCAAGCCTCTTGAGGCGGAGACAAAAACAAAAGGCGGCATAGTCTTGCCGGATACCGCCAAAGAAAAACCCCAGGAAGGTAAAATAGTGGCCGTAGGTAAAGGTAAAGTCCTAGAAAACGGCTCGCTGCAGGCTACGGAAGTAAAAGTCGGAGACAAAGTCTTATACGGCAAGTATTCCGGAAACGAAGTTACAACCAAAGAAGGCGAAGAGCTCTTGATCATGCGCGAAGAAGATATCTTGGCTATTATCAAATAGGAAGGGTGTCAGGTACCTGCCTGCCGGCAGGCAGGTCATGTTTCATGCAAAAGATATCTGATACGAACTAGCCTAAAAGGAGAGAAAAGAGATGGCAAAACAATTATTGTTTCAAGATGAAGCTCGCCGCAAGATCTTGAGCGGCGTAGAGCAGCTGGCCAAAGCTGTCAAGGTAACACTGGGGCCGAAAGGGCGCAATGTCGTAATCGATAAAAAATTCGGATCGCCTACCATCACCAAGGACGGCGTTACCGTGGCTAAAGAGATAGACCTTGAAGACGCTTATGAAAACATGGGCGCTCAGATGGTCAAAGAAGTAGCTGAAAAGACCTCGGATGCTGCCGGCGACGGCACCACCACTGCAACGGTCTTAGCAGAATCGATCTACCGCGAAGGCCTAAAGAATGTCACTGCCGGAGCAAACCCCATGGCTTTAAAACGCGGCATCGAAAAAGCAGTAGAAAAAGTAGTTGATGAATTAAAGAAGCTTTCCACGCCTATCAAAGACAAAAAAGAAGTAGCGCAGGTCGCCTCGATTGCCGCTAATTGCGATACCGCTATCGGCGATCTGATAGCCGAAGCGATGGAAAAAGTCGGCAAAGACGGCGTCATTACCGTAGAAGAAGCAAAAGCCATGGCTACCACGCTGGAGGTAGTAGAAGGTATGCAGTTTGACCAGGGGTACCTTTCGCCTTATTTTGTTTCCGATACGGAAAGAATGGAGTGCCTTTTAGAAGAACCGTATATCCTTATTCACGAGAAGAAAATATCTTCCTTGAAAGACCTGCTGCCGCTCTTAGAAAAGATCGCCCGCACCGGCAAGCCTCTTTTGATCATTGCCGAAGAGGTCGAAGGCGAAGCATTGGCGACTTTAGTAGTAAACAAGATCCGCGGGACATTGTCTGCCTGTGCAGTCAAGGCCCCGGGATATGGCGATAGGCGTAAGGCGATGCTCGAAGACATCTCGGTTTTAACCGGCGGAAAAGCTATTACCGAAGACTTAGGCATAAAGCTTGAAAACGTCGATATCGAAGACTTAGGGCGCGCAAAAAGAGTAAAAGTGGATAAAGAAAATACCACTATCGTAGAAGGAGCGGGTAAGACCGCGGCTTTAAATGCCAGGATCTCCCAGATCAAGAAACAGATGGAAGATACTGATTCTGACTATGATAAAGAGAAGCTTCAGGAACGCCTGGCAAAATTAGCCGGCGGCGTTGCCGTGATCAACGTAGGAGCTGCTACTGAGACTGAAATGAAAGAAAAAAAGGCCCGCGTTGAAGACGCGTTGCATGCTACCCGCGCGGCAGTAGAAGAAGGTATAGTCCCCGGAGGAGGAGTTGCGCTTTTACGCACAGCGCCTACTTTGGAAAAGCTTAAATTAGGAGAAGACGAAAAGATCGGTTCAGACATAGTAAGGCGTTCGTTGGAGGAGCCGATAAGACAGTTAGCGCAGAACGCCGGGCTTGAAGGCTCGGTAATAGTGCAGCGCGTAAAGCAGGAAAAGAACAATATCGGCTATGACGTCAGCCAGGATGCTTATGTAGATATGCTGGATGCGGGGGTAATAGACCCTACTAAAGTGACCCGCACGGCGCTACAGAATGCTTCCAGCATCGCCGCTTTGCTCTTGACTACAGAAGCTCTTATCGCGGATAAACCGGAAAAAGAAGATAAAATGCCACCCATGCCACC
>JAFGET010000185.1 GCA_016931435.1 Candidatus Omnitrophota bacterium | reverse complement strand
TTTAGGCCTTCATAGATGATATTTTGATAGATTCTCTTAGGCCGGGCCGGGGGAAGCTCTGGCGGCTGGCCTAAAAAGAGCAAATTGCCCCTTTTGCGGTGTTTATAGAGCCTTATAAATAAGACAATTTCCTGCTTTCTGGTTTGACAATCGTCCATTAGGGGCAGTGGTTCGACTCGCTTCGCTCGCTCACCACAAGCCAATGAGATGAGCGGAGCGAGTTTTGTTCAGAAGCGAGGCGAATCATCCTGAGCGAACCCGTTTTTTAATTTTTAGTGAGCGGAATCCATGCGCGGTAGCCAATCTTGGAAGTACTTGTTTTAACCCGCAGACAGAGTTAGAATAATGTCGATATATTAAGAAGGGCCTAGAGGCGTTTATCCGTTTCTAGAGAAATGATTTGATGGTCAGGCCGCCATCTGAAGGAAGTTTCTTTTCAGGTTGCGGCTTTTTCCTTTGTGGATAACGGTGCTGTTTTTAATGTATCCGATAGGGTAGCCGAAAATGAAGCATTTGTTTGAAGATTGGCAAAAAATAATCGAGCAGTTTTCCGGAAGGAATATTTTTACTATGCTTGACTATGATGGGACGCTGGCGCCTATAGCAGAGACACCCGAAGAGGCAGTTATTCCCGAAGAAACGAAAAAGACTCTTTTAAGACTGACAAAAAACAGGAAATTCAAAGTTGCCATCGTAAGCGGAAGGTCATTAAAGGACATAAAAGATAAGGTCGGCCTGGAGGAGATTATTTATGTGGGCAACCACGGACTAGAGATAGACGGGCCAAAAATAAAATTTTCAAGCCCGATTTCTCTCAAACACAGAGATATATTAAGAAAAAGCAAGGAAGAACTTGCAAAGAATCTTTCTTCCATAGAAGGCGTTATTTTTGAAGATAAGATGTTCTCTTTGGGCGTTCATTTCCGCATGGTTAGCGAAGAAAAAGTCCCTTTGGTAAAAAGGATCTTCGGTGAAACAATGGCTCCCTTTTTGGCTAAAGGCAAAATAAAGGTGAGGCCTGCCAAGAAAGCCCTGGAGATAAGGCTTCCGGTAGAATGGAATAAAGGCAGGATAGCTTTATGGCTTTTAGCCAGGGAAGAGTTCGCCAGGTCCGGGATAAATTTCTTGCCGGTATATATCGGCGATGATTCGACCGATGAGGATGCCTTCTTAGCGCTAAAGAAATCCGGCTTGACTATTTTTGTCGGTGAGTCTAAAATATCTCAAGCCAAGTATTTCCTTAAGGACACTAAAGAAGTCGGAAATTTTTTGAAAGAAATATTGGAAATCAGCGGACGGAGTAACGATGGCGGAATTAATTAAAGCTAAGGAGCCTTTTCGTTTTTTCACCAGGCTGCATTTATCGGAGCTGACCGGGATAAGGGTATCGACCCTAGGGCAGCTGCTTGCCTCCATCAAAAAAGTCCCCGGCTCAAGCATATACCATCATACGCACCGCTTCCTGCAGCAGCATATATATCTTTCCCCTGAACCTCCGAATGATTTTGCTTACTGGGTAAGCGAAATACTCGGGGAAGATGAATTAGGGGAAAGGTTGGTCAGTATAGATACGGTTAAGTTTGAGACGATACGTTCCTTAAGGGAAAAGATCATAAAGACCGTAGAGGATTATTTGAAGAATAATCCCCTTTCAAAATTAAAGTTTTCCAGGGAAGGAGAAGAGTTTCATTTTATAAAAGCGATCAGCTTTGTCATCCCGACTAATTATATAGTCGTCGATCTGGCAGAATTCAAGGACGTCATCAGTAAGATCACCATTGATTCCATATATTTCCATATTTTTGAAGCCCGCTTGCGCCTGGAGAGAAACGCCAATGATTTTTCTCACTGGATAGAGACTTCTATCGGGGATAAGCGCTTAGCTTATGATATTTCCCGTCTTGACCCGTACACCTTTACTTTGGAAGAATTAAGAAAAATAATAATCAAAAAGGTTGAAGAGAGGATGCGCGCTTAGATGGCAAGCATAGAGGAATATATCCCTATCGTCGGTCAATCCGTAATAGATGACCTGAGGCTTTTAGCAGAAAGGCTAAAAGGTAAAATTGTGCAGAATATCAACTCTACTCCTGTGGGGGGAGGGGTTGCCGAGATCTTAAACTGCATGGTCCCGCTTTTAAAAGAATTAGGGGTAGACGCCAGATGGGATGTGATCAAGGGGGGCGAGCAGTTTTTCGACGTCACCAAGAAGTTCCATAACGCCCTTCACGGAAGAAAGGAAGAGATCGAAGACCGCGATTTCGATATTTTTATGGAGACAAGCCAGAAAAATATCGAAGAAGTCAATACATACGGAGATATCGTTTATATCCATGATCCCCAGCCGATAGCCTTGGTCAGGAAAAAGGAGAACAATAAATGGATATGGAGGTGCCATATAGATGTCTCAAACCCTAATCAAAAAGTCTGGACCTTTTTGATGAGCTTTATACAGCATTATGATTCTACGGTATTTTCCGCTCCTTCTTTTTCCCGCAAGCTTCCCATAAGGCAGTTTTTAATATCCCCATCCATAGACCCCTTAAGCGACAAAAATAAGGAACTGCCCCAGGAAACAGTCGATGAAGTTTTACGCAAGTACGATATAATAAAAGACAAGCCGATAATAACCCAGATATCCCGTTTTGACAGGCTCAAGGACCCCTTGGGGGTTATCGCATCGTACAAGCTTGTAAAGCAATATATTGATTGCCAGTTGATTTTAGCCGGCGGTACCGCGGCAGATGACCCGGAGGGCGCGAAAGTCTTCGAGGAGGTCCAGGCAGAAGCAAAAGAAGACAAGGATATCCATATTTTGCTCTTACCCCAGAACGATATGGAAGTCAATGCGTTACAAAGGGCTTCCGATGTAATCGTGCAGAAATCCCTTAAAGAAGGTTTTGGTTTGACGGTTTCCGAAGCCCTCTGGAAAGCAAAGCCCGTAGTCGCCTCGAATGTCGGGGGGATCCCCCTTCAGATAAAACATAAATATTCCGGGCTGCTTTGTCATTCTCCCGAAGGCGCAAGCTTTGCCATAAAGCAATTCTTGAATAACCCGCAATACGCCAAGAAATTAGGCGAGAACGCAAGAGAGCATATCCGTAACAATTTTCTTATCACCCGGCATTTAAGGGATTACATGCTTTTATTTCTTTCTCTCTACCGGGGCGAAGATATAGAGTATTTATAGAAAGGACGCTTAACATGAGGCCCGGCGGATGGGTTTTTATGCTTATTTCCTGGGGGTTTATTATCGCTTTGGCGATATTTGCCTTCAGGCGGATATTCAAAAAAGGCTGCTAAATCCTGTGTTTATCCCGTCTTCTTAACCGCAACAGAATAATTATCTTCTTGTAATAGTAAACCACAAATATTATAATAGTTGACATATTAAAACTAGATCGGCCCTATTGGTACCATAGAGGCAAAGTTTGACCATGCGCGGATGAATAACATAAACTGGAAAAAAGCGGATTTTTTGTTAAAATTGCCTATTTTAGAATTACTTTCGCTTGCCGATAAGGACAGAAAGCAAGCCTTAGGCCGCCGCTTTGAATTGTGTTCGATCATAAACGCCAAATCCGGTTTATGCAAAGAAGATTGTAAATTTTGCGCGCAATCCGCAAGGTATAAGACGGGGATCGCCGTTTACCCGCTCAAGGCTAAAGGAGAGATAGTGTATGCCGCTAAAAAAGCTAAAGAAGCAGGGGCAAAAAGATTCGGGATCGTAACCAGCGGCAACCGCCTTAGCGATAAAGAAATCAAAAGGATTGCCGATGTCATTTATAAAATAAGAAAAGAAGCGGGTATATTGACATGCGCTTCGCTGGGGAAGCTGGACAAAGACGCATTAATAATGCTTAAAAAATCCGGCCTATGCCGTTATCACCATAATATCGAGACTTCCCGCCGTTTTTATCCCAAGATCGTCTCAACCCATACTTTTTGCGAGAGATTAAATACTATACGTTCAGCAAGGGAAGCGGGCTTAGAGGTGTGCAGCGGAGGAATTATCGGGTTGGGCGAGAGCTGGAAAGACAGGGTCGCCATGGCGCAGACTTTAAAAGAGCTTGACGTGGAAAGCGTCCCTTTGAATTTTCTCATCCCTGT
>JAFGET010000184.1 GCA_016931435.1 Candidatus Omnitrophota bacterium | reverse complement strand
CCCGAAAATGCTCAAGCTGCTTTGGCTAAAACCTCCATTCGCTCGAAATAGCGCCAGATTCATTTTTACAACAAAGGGATCGTTATATTTTGAAAAAGATATTAATTTTATTAATACTATTTTTTATTTCAGGTTGTTCATTAAATCGCTATAACGATCCTATAGTATGACATGAGTGCAATAAATTAAAAGACCTTAAACAAACATATAACTATGATTTTTCCAAAAAAGGGGATCCTGGGACACTGATCATTTTTTCGCAGCCCGCTTCTATGCAAATGGCAGTTAAAAATTACCAATTTAATTTAGCCGGTAACGATCTAACTGTTTTTAAATATAGCGATACCAAAGTATTATTAGATTCCGGAGAATATACAATTACAGGAAGAGTTAATTTTTTCGGTCTTACGGCTTCAAAAAGAATAACAATTGAATCAGGTAAAGAAACGCGCCTAATCTTTCGAGGTCCCATGGATATGTTTGCAAAAGGTATTTTTTGGGATACGGATGGTAAGTAAAGAGATAGTTCTATTTTTTATAGATTTTAGCGTTTTTACTATGCACCTTGCCCTATCGGATGGGCAAGTGTCCCGCTTTTCTGCGGGAAGCGTGCATATAGATGAACGGGTGACGCGCCGAGACGAAGACCTTGCCCGCGCGGAACTCAAGTCAGTACATTCGGGTGTGAGCACGGGCGAGGTGGATCGGCCGGCAGGACCCGTTCATCGATCGATAGTGTTCGGGCATGCACCCCGCCGTATCGGATCGGCGGGTGCCCCGCCTTCTGCGGGGAAGCAAAAACCTAAAATTTGATAATAGAGCAATTATATGCGAATTCTAGTTATAGGTTCAGGTGGCAGGGAACACGCGTTGGTGTGGAAGATAGCGCAATCGCCGCTTGCCGAGAAAATTTTCTGCGCTCCGGGGAATGGCGGTATCGCCCAGCAGGCAGAGTGTATTGATATCAAGGTAGATGATGTTGCGGGGCTCCTGGATTTTGCGCGTAAGGAAAAGATCGACCTGACTGTAGTCGGCCCGGAAGTCCCTTTAGCCGCCGGTTTAGTCGATGAATTCATCAATAATAAATTAAGGGTCTTTGGCCCGAATAAAAAAGCAGCTCAGCTTGAGGCAAGTAAGGTCTTTGCAAAAGAACTGATGGCAAAATATGCCGTTCCCACCGCAGATTTTAAGGTCTTTTCTGATGTCAAGGAGGCCAAGGCTTATATCGAAAAGATAAGCAGGCCTTGCGTGGTAAAAGCCGACGGATTGGCTGCCGGTAAAGGCGTAGTGGTAGCTTCTGATACAAAGGAGGCGCTTGATGCGGTCTCTCTTATGATGGAGGAAAGGGTATATGGGGCGGCCGCGGATAAGGTAATAATCGAAGACCGCCTCGAAGGCGAGGAGGCTTCTATACTTGTCTTTACGGATTCCAAAAAAGTAATACCTCTTGTCTCAAGCCAGGACCATAAGCGCATATTTGATAATGACCAGGGGCCCAATACCGGCGGCATGGGCGCTTATTCTCCGGCTCCGGTAGTAAGCGAAAGATTATTCAAGGAGATCATAGATAAAATAATCAACCGGGTCATTGAAGGGTTAGCCCGCGAAGGCATAATTTACCAGGGAGTATTGTACGCGGGTGTTATGATAACTAAAGGCGGACCCCAGGTCTTAGAATTCAATGTTCGCTTCGGGGATCCGGAAACCCAGGCAATATTGCCGAGATTAAATTCGGATTTGATCGAGGTAATGGCTTCCTGCGCGGAAGGAAAATTATCCCGGATCAAAAAATTGGATTGGGATGCCCGCGCCTGCGTCTGCGTAGTCTGTGCTTCTGGAGGGTACCCCGGAGATTATAAAAAAGACAGGGAGATTTTCGGCTTAGAAGATGCATCTCAGATAAAAGACGCGATGGTTTTCCACGCCGGGACTAAAAAGACCTCAGGTAAGTATATGACTTGCGGCGGAAGAGTTTTAGGGGTCACCGGTTTAGGCAGCACTATAAAAGAAGCTATAGATAAGGCATACCAGGTAGCAGGAAAAATAAATTTTGAAGGGATGCATTATCGTAGGGATATAGGCAAGAAGGCGATTTAGTACCCGGCGCTATAATGCACCCGGCCATGAAGGATTGGCCGGTGCGCCGCTACCGCGGCGATGAGCCGGTGTCCCGCTTAGTGCAAGGTGGTACACCCCCTAATTTTGCGAGCGGGGTGCTTCTGTGGGAGGAGGTTATTATGAGCAAGCCAATAAGTATCATCATGGGCAGCCAGTCTGATTTTGAAGTCTTAAACGAAACCATAACTTTATTAAAAGAATTTAAAGCGGGTTTTGAGGTCATTGTATTATCCGCGCACCGAACGCCCAGAGAATTGGTCAGGTACGTAGAAAGCGCTCCCAGAAGAAAAGTAAAGGTCTTTATCGCCGCTGCCGGAGGCGCTGCGGCATTGGCCGGAGTGATTGCCGCGCATACCAGTTTACCGGTGATCGGTATTCCTGTCGAGACAAAAAGCTTAAAAGGGCTGGATTCTTTGTTATCCACGGTCCAGATGCCTGCGGGTATACCGGTGGCTTGTATGACAATAGGCAAGGCCGGGGCAAGGAATGCGGCGATATTCGCTTTGGAGATTTTGGGAGTTGAGGATAAAAAAATACACGCGCAGCTATCCGCTTATAAAAAGAAGATGGCCGTAAAAATAAAAAAGATAAAAATCCGCTGTTAAGAGATGATGCGTAAGACAAAACTAGTAAAGATAGACCCACAAAACCCGGACGGCAAATATCTTAAGGAGGCCGCTTTTATCCTGCAGGAGGGGGGATTAGTGGTCATTCCTACCGAGACGGTCTACGGTATCGCCGCGAATATGCTTAAAAGAAAAACCCTGGGAAGGCTCTACGAAATAAAACAGCGGCCAAAGGAAAAACCTTTTTCTTTGCATATCGCAGATAAGGCAGGCGCCGAGGAATACGCGCGCGACATCCCGGTTTTAGCTTATAAGCTCATGGATAAATTTTGGCCCGGGCCTTTGACCCTGGTGCTTAAAGCAAAAGATGGCGGCACCGTCGGGATACGTATGCCCGATTGCGAAATCGCGCTAAAGTTGATTTCTTACGCCGAAGTCCCTGTGGTCTGCCCTTCGGCGAATATCTCCGGGAAACCCGCTCCGGTTGATTTCACTCAGGCAATAGAAGATTTAAAAGGCCTGGTAGATGTGGCTATTGACGCCGGCCGGACTAAATTCGGCAAAGAGTCTTCGGTGGTGGATCTGACTTCGGATACGCCGGTCTTTGCCCGCGAAGGGGCGATAAAAAAAGAAGATATTGAAAAAGTAGCCCAAAAAAAGACCGTTCTTTTTGTCTGTACCGGTAATTCCTGCCGCTCGGTGATGGCGGAGGCCTTACTTAAGAAAAAAATTCAGAGCGAAGGAAGGTCACAGGATATAGAGGTATTGTCCCGCGGCATCATGATGATGGATGGGT
>JAFGET010000183.1 GCA_016931435.1 Candidatus Omnitrophota bacterium | reverse complement strand
AGAATCCGCGCGCGCAGCCAAAGGCATTATTATTTGCGAAGAGCATACGGTTATCGGCGGGCTGGCCTCGGCGATCGACGAGATAGTGGCGGAAAATTGCCACACGCAGGTCGTGCGCGTAGGAATAAAAAACAGGTTTGGGCAGTCCGGCGAGCCGCAAGAGCTTCTTAAGGAATATAAACTGACAGCAGAAGACATAGAAAAAGCTGCTTTGGGCGTCTTAAGTTAAAAAAGTGAAGCCGCTGACTTTAAAGTCTCCCGCCAAATTAAACCTTTTCCTCAGGGTCCTGAATAAGCGCAAAGATAATTACCATAATATAGATACTGTCTTTGAAAGGATAGACCTGTCGGATAAGATAGTCTTGAAACCGCGCCGGGATAATAAAATAAATATAATTTCCCGGTCAAAAGATATCCCAAAGGACGGGTCTAATCTTGCCTCGAAGAGCGCAGAGGCCTTACGCCGGCGTTTTAATATCAGCCGGGGCGTAGACATAAAAATAACCAAACGTATACCCGTAGGCGCGGGATTGGGGGGAGGCTCAAGCAATGCCGCCGCGGTGCTTTTAGGATTAAACCGGTTATGGTCTTTGGGGTTAAGCCGGATAAGGCTGGCGAGGATTGCAAAAGATATAGGAAGCGATGTCCCTTTTTTTATCTATGATACGACTTTTGCTCAAGGCAGGGGCCGTGGCGAGTCCATATCCGCGTTAAATTCCCTTAAGAAAGTACGACTTTGGCATGTTTTGGTGGTGCCCAGGGTCAAAGTCTCTACTCCCATGGTGTATAAAAACTGGGACAAGATAAAAAAAGACCATCAAAGGGCCTTTAAGCTTGACCCTGAGGGGCAAAGGGAAAGATTGACAAAAGCAAAATACGGTGTTAATATACTCAGTTTGGGGCTAAAAAATAAGGATCTATCCCTGGTTTCCCGGGGGCTATTCAATAATTTAGAGCAGGCAACCATTGGATTATACCCGCAGGTCCGAAAGATAAAGGAAACCCTGAAAAAGATGGGCGCGCAGGCGGTATTGATGTCCGGAAGCGGCCCGGCAGTCTTCGATATTGTTTATTCAAAGAAAGAGGCTATTTTTTTCAGCAGGCAGATCAGGCGGAAAAACAGGTCCTGGCAGATCTTTGTGACCCGGACAGCCTGAAATTTTAGCGCGTCAAGGAGGGTATGGCATGGAGATAACCGAAGTCAGGGTATTTTTGAAGGATTCTCCGGACAAAAAATTAAAGGCATACGCCACAGTGACGTTCGATAATGCATTTGTGGTCAGGAATATAAAAGTGATAGAAGGCACGACCGGCTTATTTATCGCCATGCCTTCAAGAAAAATAAAACAGCCATGCCCAAAATGCGGTTTTAAGAATGAGGCGCGCAGTAAATATTGTAATCAATGCGCGGCGCAGTTACCTTTGGTTTCTCGCGCCCCGTCTGCGGAGCCTAATATTAATAATTCCCAATCGGAGCATAAAGATATCGCCCATCCCATAACGCAATCTTTCAGGGAATACCTGCAGAAGAGGGTTTTAGGCGCCTATAACGAGGAGATAGAAAAAGGCCGCGCAACGCCTATTAATTCCGGCATAGAGTAATATTCGTTGGCCTCACGCCTTGCCGTATTAGAATGGCAAGTGCGCACTTATTGTATGGATCCCGCCGGCGTTGGATAATAGCCGTGCGGGAGGTTTCGAACCTGCTTTTCTGCCCGGTAGTGTAACGGTAGCACATCAGAATTTGGGTCTGACTGTCAAGGTTCGAATCCTTGCCGGGCAACAGATTATGGTTTTTTCCGACAGGCAGGTATATTAGCCGGGATCCCGATCCACGAAGAAAGACCGGAAAATTTTTTAACGGTATATAGTAAGGTAATCTCAAAGATGAGTTTTAGGATGAAGAAAGATATTGCGGCGATAGTCTTGGCGGCGGGCCGCGGCGAGCGGATGAAATCGGATATCCCCAAAGTCCTGCATCCTGTCTGTGGCAGGGCGATGGTAGAATATACGCGCGACCTGGTCGGAGATATCAAAGCGAAAAAGTCGGTTTTTGTGCTTGGTTTCAAGCACGAAGAGGTCAAAAAGCACCTGGGTAAGGGCTCTGAGTTTGTGATCCAGAGAAGATTATTGGGCACCGCCGATGCCGTAAAGGCCGCCTTAGCCAGGCTTAAAGGATTTTACGGCACGGTCTTGATCCTCTACGCCGATATCCCTTTATTAAAAAAAGACACGGTAGAAAAATTGATCGCGCATCATAAAAAGAATGATTTAGCCGCTACTATTTTAACGGCTAAGTCAGAAAAACCCGCCGGATACGGCAGGATCATCAGGGACAAATACGGCAGTATCTCGGATATCCGCGAAGAAAAAGACGCCGATGACCTAGAGAAGGAGATCAAAGAAATAAACACCGGCATCATCTGTTTCGATAAAGATAAACTTCTTGAGGGCATAAGAGAGATCAATCCCAATCCGCGCAAAAAGGAATATTACCTTACCGACATCATCGGAATTTTCCACCGCAAAGGTTATTTAGTGGAGAGTCTAAGATCTGCCGATATAAACGAGGCCATGGGAGTGAACTCTCGCATAGAGTTGGCAAAGGCTAATTCCCTGATGCAAGAGCGGATCAATGAAAAATTTATGCGCGAGGGCGTAAGCATAATCGATCCCCGCGTTACTTTTATCGGTTACGGCGTAAAAATCGGCAAAGACAGCGTAATTTATCCCTTTACAGTTATAGAAAGGGATGTTAAAATTGGAAAACGTTGTTT
>JAFGET010000182.1 GCA_016931435.1 Candidatus Omnitrophota bacterium | reverse complement strand
TCCGGCTGGGAAATAAGCAGGTCGTCTAAGTTTATCCCGATGATTTTCGCATAGGTAGAATCAAAGGCATGTTCGGCATCTATGAAAGCGGCGACCCCTCCTTTTTTTTGTATTTCTCTTATAGCGGTAAGAGTAAGGGTAGTTTTTCCTGAAGCCTCCGGCCCGAATATTTCGATCACCCTGCCCCGGGGAAGCCCTCCTACCCCTAAAGCTACATCAAGCGTAAGAGCGCCCGTAGGTATGACTTCTACGTTCGCCCTGACCTCTCCCCCCAGCTTCATGATAGAACCCTTCCCAAACTGCTTTTCTATCTGCAAAAGCGCTAACTCTAAGGCTTTTTTACGGTCAGAGGTATCCCTGCTTTCTGTCTTTATATCCGCTTTTTTCTTTTCTATCGACATTTAAACCTCCTTGCATGTTATTAAAATTTAAATTATATCTTACTAATATGTGGCTGTCAACACCATAACTTCCGTATTTGCGCCCGCCTCCTTTCCTCCTAAATAGACGAAAGTAAGGGGGAAATCTAAGCGTATTTTTTTAGTTTAACGCGCCTTCCTAGTCATAGGCCCCCCTGTCTATATGTTGGATATCATTCCTATAGACGGTAACGGATCCTATGGGGCCGACATCTAAAACCACTTTTTCCTGCGATTCTGATCTTAACTTTCCTCTTAGATTACGCCCGTTCTTTAAATATACGATGTCGATCAACTTGAGCTTGCACTTTTTTGCCAGGGATGATTCAGCCTCTTTTTTGGTATCCGCGATAAGCCGCTCGATATATAACGGGTGGCTCGAGAGTAACTTGGCTCTTTCCAAGGATCTTAACGCCTCCTCCATTTTTTCTTGTTCTTTAAGGATCTTTGCCCGGGTAAAATAAGCCGGCTGATAATCCGGCGCTAGGCCCAACAACCTATCAATAAAAGACAATGCCTGCTGGCATTCATTGATACCGCAATATGCGTAAGCGATATCGTTCATCGCGGATATATCATTTATATCCTCCTTAAGGCGCTTTTGGCAATTGATGATCTCCTTGCGGTATTCATCATATGCTTTATCTTTTTCGCCCATAGAAAGATAGATGTCTGCCAGATCATTATGGACATTAGGATAATCGGGTCTCAACCTTATTACTTCCTGGTACCCCGTAATCGCCTTTTTATGCCTTGCGCTATCCCTGTAAACACTAGCTAAACTGTAAAGCTTGTCGATATTTTCCGGGTCTGATCTCAAGGCGTATTCCAGGTAAGGTATGGCGTCTTCGTACCGCTCGATATTCATCAGCGCCAGCCCCAGGTCATTATATAAGCCCGATTCGCCGATATTCAAAGACAAGGCCTGCTTGTATAGATATATCGCCTCCTCGAACCGGCCTGATTCAAAAAAAATGCTGCCAAGCAACTTATACGCGCCTAAAAAATAAGGGTCCTTATGTATAACTGTTTTTAAGGTCTTTTCTGCGGCCGAATAGTCTTTAAGGCCGTAATAGAAATACCCCAAAGCATAATAACTTAAATAAAAATCCGGCCTTAGTTCTATTGCCAGCTTAAATAAATCCTCGGCTCTTTTCATCTCTTGTTTTAAAACAGCATCGTTCGCCTCATTTAAACACCAGATAGCGTATTCAAAATTGATGCCATCTAAAGCATCTATTATTTCCGGGTCCCGGGCCCCCCTTTCCCTTGCGGACTCCAATACCTCTATCGCTTGCGGGTATCTGCTTGAACTCGCGTATAAATTAGCCAGAGACTTATATGACCAAAACAACTGGCTGTCGTATTTTATTGACTGCAGGAATTCAAACTCCGCATTTTCTTGCGAACCGGCATCGAAATAAGCACAAGCCAGCCAATAATGGGCGTAAGCATAAGCAGGCTTGAAAGAAATCGCCTTCTTAAAACAACCTATCGCCTTTTGGTTATCTCCACCGGAGTAATAACGCAGGCCTTTATTATAAAATGCCGGCCCGAGCTTTTCCTTCAATAAAAAAATTAGGAGGATAAGAAGGATAGCTATGACCAACCAATCGATCAGTTTCCGCATTATTTATTTGAATATTCTTCTGATAAAAAGCACGTATCCTACGGCGATAGCGTTCATTGCGGCAAGTAACACTACGGCTGCGGCGATATCCTTGACCAATTTGATACGGATATGGTATTTCTGCATCACCATATCCATGAACATCTCTATAGAAGTATTAAAGATCTCCGCCATCAAAACCAGGGTCACGGTAATGCATAAAGCGACCAACTCGATGCCTTTTAACTTAAAATAAAGCCCGGATAAAAGAGCAAGGATACCCAAGATGAAGATTATCCTCATGTTACGGTGGAAAAAGAACAAGTAAATGATCCCTTTAGAGGCGTTTCCGAAGCTTTCTTTTAAACCGTGGAGTTTAAAAAGATGCCTGAGTATCCTGGGGCTTTTCCTTATATTATTTCTTCCGGTAGGCATCAAGATAAGAATCGCAGTAGATATTTTTATTTAAGATCAATTCCGCGGTGATAGCGGCGTCCATAAGGTCTTTATCCAAGGGGTCTAATATCGCCCCCGACAAACCGCGGGCTAAGGCCATCACAAGAAAAGTGCGGTTGACCAGGCTGCGTACGCAGGTGCCCTGCGAAACGTTGCTTAACCCAACGATAGTTTTTGGCGAAGGAGTGGATATTATCTTAAACTCCTCAATCGCCTGCAAAATATCTTCCATCTGCTGCTGGGCGACATTCACCGGCATGACTATCGGGTCAAGGTAAAGGTCTTCCACAGAAAAACCGGCTTCGCTGCAGTTCGCCACTATATCAGCGGCAAGCTCCAGGCGCTGATCTTTATTCTGCGGGATCCCTTTTGCGCTGATAGTCAATCCTATAAGTTTGGCGTTATGTTTCTTAGCCAAAGGCACTAGAATGTCGAGCTTTTCCTTGTCTGCGGTAGTAGAGTTTATTATCGCTTTATTTTTTAAAGACGCCAGGCCCGATTCGATCACTTTGGGCTTACTTGAATCTAAAGATAAAGGGCTATCGGAGACTTCCTGGATCACTTCGATCAACCATCGAATATCCGACGCCGGGTCTTTAGAGGCGGGGCCGCAGTTGATATCCAAAGCGTCTGCTCCTGCGGCAAGCTGCTCCAAAGCGCATTTTTGAATGACCGACTTGTCTTTCTGCTGGATGGCCTTTCCGATGTTCTTATACATCCCGTTGATCAATTCGCCTATTATAAACATTTTTTAGTCCTTTAGCGTAACTCGTAAGCTCGTAACTGGCAACTCGTAATTTTTAATACCGCTCCTTAACGGTTCATTCTAATCTTTTATTACTAGTTACGAGTTACTAGTTTACTAGTTAC
>JAFGET010000181.1 GCA_016931435.1 Candidatus Omnitrophota bacterium | reverse complement strand
TTTAACGACCTTTTAAAAGTAACCGAGGTATCGGCTTGTTTAGCTTTTAACCCGCTGGTCTTAGGGAACATCACGACAGTCACGGCCAGGGGCAAGAAAAGAAAGATCTTGCCTACCATCTGCCCCAGTGAATACATCCCGGAATCGTAAGCAGAATAAAAATACTTTACCAAAACCATATCCATATTCACCAAAGCCATAAAACAGAATGTCCCTAAAGCCGTGGGCAATAAATAAGTGAATATCTGCTTAAAATCAACGTCTTCTTTCTTTAAGCTGCGGAAAGTAATAAAATCCTTTAACGGGTAATAAAGAATGGCTAACCCGATCAAGCTTGAGGCTAAAAGCGCGCCCAGCGCCCCGCAAATACTGTATCCCATAAAAATAAATATCACCGCAAAAAAGAACTTCGCTATGGTGCTTATTACCAAATATGAAGAAAGCCATCCGAATAATTCCATCCCCTGCACGCCCCCGGAGAAAATAGGGATTAAAAACCATAAAAAGATCCATAGGGAGAATATATACGGTAAAGAGGCTGAGGAGATCTTAAGCTTTTCCATCATCTGAGCGCTATTGAGCAATAAAATAACCAAAAGCGCCGAGGCAAAGAAAAAGATCCATCTGGTCAGGCTGGATAAAAGGAACCTTATTTTTGACAGCGATCCGGAGGCCCTGAATTCAGAGATATGTTTTATCACTGTCAAACGAAGAGTATCTAACGGCGCATAGATCAGCATAAACAGGGAGATCAACGAATTTACTGCGGCAAAATCGGAGGCGGTGAGTTTATGTGCGATGAACAGCTGAAAAAGCAGGTTTAAAAAATTACTTAAAGAACTGGCAATAAAAACAACGATTACATTTTTTGCAAAAGTGTCGGTGTTCCTTAATTTTTTGAGCACAAGCAAGTTACCTAAGCCTTAAACAACGATTATTTTTAAGAATCTCCTGGAGCCCGCTTTGACTACTCCTGTTTCATTTATAATAAAATCGTCGGTATCGATTTTCTTATCTCCAAAAGAAACTGCGCCTTGTTTTATCAAGCGGCGCGCCTCATTGCCGCTTTTGACCAGGCCGCTTTCCGACAGGACTATTACGATGCTCTTAGTCCCGTCGGTCTTATATTCCGGTATCTCGCTGGGTACTTCTTTTTGGGAAAAAATACGCTCAAACTCAAAACGAGCTTCCCGGGCTTTATCCTTTGAATGATATTGGCTGATAATCTCCTCCGCTAATCCTACCTTCGCATCCCTCGGGTGCATCTTTTTTATCCGGCCTAAGTCGGCATCGGACAAAAGTTCGTAATATTTAAGCATTAATTCATCGGAAACGGACATGACCTTGCCGAAGATGTCCTTAGCGGGTTCGTTTATGCCGATATAATTGCCGTAGGACTTACTCATCTTCTGCACGCCGTCAGTCCCCTCTAAAAGAGGCATAGTGATGACTACCTGCCGTTCTAAAGCAAAATCTTTCTGGATATCACGGCCTACGAGAAGATTGAATATCTGGTCTGTGCCGCCTAACTCCACATCCGCCTCCAGCTTTACGGAGTCATACCCCTGCAATATCGGATACATAAACTCAAGCAGGGAAATATCTTCATCTTTTGAGATCCTTTTTTTAAAATCAGCGCGCGCCAGCATCTGGGCTACGGTTGCATGCGAAGTCAGGCGCAATATCTCCATGACAGGCATCGCCTCAAACCAATCGCTGTTAAAAACTACCTTGATCTTATCTATATCCAATATTTTAGAGACTTGTTTTTTATAGGTAGCGGCGTTCTCCAGCACTTCTTCCCTGTTAAGCTGCTTCCTGATCTCCGAGCGTCCGCTGGGGTCTCCGATACGCGCGGTAAAATCTCCGATAAGAAAATAAACCTCGTGCCCCAAATCCTGAAATTGCCTCAGTTTCCTCAAAAGCACGGTATGGCCCAAATGGATATCGGGTGCGGTAGGGTCAAACCCCGCTTTTATCTTAAGCGGCTTATTCTCTTTAAGGCTTTTCTCTAATTTCCGCTTAAGTTCCTCTTCGGAAATTATCTCCACTGCCCCGCGCTTGATTATTTCTAGTTGTTTATTGATATCCATGTGTTCTATTTATAGAATGCCGCCATAAGTTAAATCCAAATGTCAAATGTCAAAATCTAAATCAATCATTTAATATCAAATAATTGAATTATTTGATATTTAGATATTCATTTGGAATTTGGATTTTGTCATTAGGATTTACTAATTATTTTGCGCTTAGCCCTATTTTAGCCTGCTCTACGTCCACCTTTATGACTTTGACGCTGATCTTTTCGCCGGGATTCAAGGCGGCTGCTTTTTCTTTATCGATTTCGCTCGAATAGACTAAACCCTCCAGCTCTTCGTCTATCTTGACAAACACCCCAAAATCAGTATTGCTGACTACCTCCGCCTCAAACTCTGTCCCTAAAGGATATTTTTCGGCGATCTGCGGCCAGGGATTAGGCTGCAGCTGTTTTAAGCCTAGGGCAATGCGGCGGTTTGTGGCATCTACCGAAAGCACGATAACATCTATTTTTTGCCCTTTCTTTAAAACATCCTGCGGATGAGCTATCCTCTTTGTCCAGGACATATCTGAAACATGGATCATCCCTTCCAAATTACTGTCTAATTCCACGAATGCGCCGTAATCCGTAAAGCCTTTCACTTTTCCGGATACGCTTGCGCCTTGAGGATATTTGTTTTCAGCTTCCAGCCAGGGATTCTGCTCAAGCTCTTTCAAGCTTAATGAAATCCTGCGCGACTCCTTATCGATGTTTAAGACCTGGGCCTCCACGGCATCTCCTATAGCGAACATCTCGTTTAAGTTGTTGACTCTTTTGGTCCAGGAAACCTCCGAAATATGCACCAGCCCTTCTATGCCTTTCTCAAGCTCCACAAAGATACCGTAAGGAAGGATATTGACGACCTTACCTTTCAATTTCGAACCCACGCTATACTTTGACTCGATGTCAGCCCAGGGATCGGCAAACCTCTGTTTTAACCCCAGGGATACCTTATTTGATTCTTTATCAAAGTTCAGGATCATCACTTCGATCTTATCCTGCAGGGCGACCGCCTCGGAAGGATGGCTGATCTTTGACCAAGACATATCGGTAATATGCAGGAGCCCGTCTACTCCCCCTAAATCCACAAACGCCCCGAAATCCGTGATCGCCTTGACCGTGCCGGTATGGATGCTTCCGATTTTAAGTTCCTGCCAGATCCTATCCTTAGCTTCCTGGCGTTCTTTTTGTATCGCTTCCCGGCGGGATAAGATGATGCTCTGCCGGAGATTATTGATCTTGACTACTTTGAACTTAAAGACCTTGTTCATGATATCCTTATCCGCCACTCCTTTAAAGGCCGATAAAGATACGGGTAAAAACCCTTCTATGCCGGTTACGTCCACCACGTAACCGCCTTTTACTTTCCTGTTGAGCCTTCCCTCTACCAGGCCTCCGTCTTTGGCATTTTGCACAAGGTTTCCCCACCCCTGCATACGCATTGCCTTGTAACGGGAAAGGGCGATGTTGCCGGCGTCATCTTCAATGGATTCCACAAAAAAATCCAATTCTTTTCCGACTTCAAGGTCTTCTTTGGCAAATTCCCCTATAGGCACAATACCTTCCGATTTAAAACCAACGTCGACTAATACTTCCTTTGTCCTTATTGAAGCGATCTTTCCTTTGACGATCTCTCCCTCATTGACTATCTTGATGCTTTCATTATAAAGCTGCTCTAAGCTTAAATTTTCATCTGACATTTTAGAAGATCTCCTTTATATTTTACTAGTTATGTTCTATTTGAGTTTAGCGTAAATCAATTTAACACAAAGATAAAATCCAAATCAAAAATCCTTATTTTCTAAATCCCGGCGTTTCAAACTGTAAAATTTTACGCCTGGGACATTAAGCTCTACTTAGAATTTAAGTATTAGGATTCAGGATCTTAGGCAAAACACCTCCTTTACAGAATAATTTTTAAAACTTGGTGCTAAGCAGAAAGGCGCCTGATGTCATCCATGACCATCCGGGTAATTTGTTCATACGGCATATTTTTGTCAAAACTGACCCTTCTGCCGAAACGCACGCATACTTTTTTAAAACGGATGATCCTTGCGCCTTTAGGTAATGCTAGTTCCGTACCTTTGATAAAAGCCGGAATTACCGGCACATTGAATTTTACGCTTAAAAATCCTACGCCCGGATAAGGCCCGGATAGGTTTTGACGGCTCCCCTCGGGAAATAATACCAGGGGCTGTTTCTTTTTGACCCTGCGCATAGCTTCCCTGATCGCTGATAGATCCGCGGAATTCCTTTTGACCGGAAAGACATTGACTTTATTCAAGATAAAACCGAATAGTCTATTCCTGAATAATTCCTCCTTGGCCATATAATTCAGGTGCCGCGAACAAGCAATACCTATGGCTACCGGATCCAGGTTGCTGACATGGTTACTTACTAAAATAAAACTGTCTTTCTTGGGAATATTCTCGCTGCCCTGGACCTCGAAACGAAAACATATTTTATAAAAACATGCTAACAGGAACCGCCCGATACTATAAAGCATTTTTGAGTATTATTCTCTCGCCCAGCCTAAGTAGTCTTTTCGATTTGGCCAGGCTCCTGGATTCGACATAAATACGCATGATCGGCTCAGTGCCTGAACTGCGAAACATCAACCAGCTCTCATCTTCGCAGATGAGCTTGATACCGTCATAGTCTTTTATCTCAACCACCTTTTTACCCAGTAACTTCCGGGGCAACTTTTCTTTACTGGGTTCTATCCGTTGAGGCAGCTTAAGGTCACTGCGTAAATAATAATAACGCCCGAATTGCTTTTCTACTTCATTGAGGATCTTTAAAATATCTTTATTGCGATAAACCATCATTTCCAGCAAAAGAAGGCCGGCTACCGTACCATCGCGCTCGGGGATATATCCTTTTACGCCCATGCCGCCCGCTTCTTCGCCTCCGGCGACTATATCTTTGGTTTCCATCAGATTAGAAATATATTTGAATCCTACCGGGGTTTCATAAAGTTTTACCCCCAAAAACTTAGAGATATTATCCATTATCGTGCTTCCGGCGATGGTCTTTACCAGCCCGCCCTTCCAGCGCCTATCCTGGCTTAAATGTAAAGCCAGGAGGGCAAGTATCCTCTGCGGATTGACAAAAATACCTCCGGGCGCCACAGCTCCGATCCTGTCGGCATCGCCGTCTAAAGCGATACCTAGATCAAACTTCTCATCCCTGACCCTGCGCATCAGATCTCTTAGGTTCTCCTCGATCGGCTCAGGCCTCTTGCCGCCGAAAGAGGGATTTATGTCATTGCGCATAAGCTCGATCCTTATAGAGCTTCCTTTAAGCACTGAAGCTATGAAACTGTCTCCTGAGCCGTACATCGGATCAACCAGGATCTTAAACTTTTTATTTTTTATCTTCTTAAAATCTATATATGAGCGGATAAACCCGACATAATCTTGGACCAGGTTTTCCTTTTTGATCTCTTTTTTCGCATCGCTTTTAACAGGATTCTTCCCGATCAAACTTTCTACGACCTTGGTGATTTCCGGACCGGCTGCTCCCCCGGAAGGTGTTTTGATCTTAAATCCGTTATATTCTGCCGGATTATGCGAGGCAGTGATCATTACCCCTAGATCAAGCTTTCTGGATTTGACGGTGTAACTTAACGCCGGGGAAGGGATCGCTCTATCCGAAAGGACTATTTTGATACCATTGGCAGATAAGACTTGAGCTGTGATATAGGCAAAACGCTCGGACATAAAACGCGTATCAAATCCTACGGCTACCCTCTTGCCTCTCCCCAGATAATCGGCGACTGCCTGCGCTACTTTCTTTAAGTTAGAAAAGGTGTAGTCTTCTCCGATCACCCCGCGCCAACCGTCTGTCCCGAATTTGATTATTACGCTATCGCGCATGCCTGATCCTTTCTATTGCCTGTTTGACATTTTTTGCCGCGAATATATACGAACCCGAGACCAGGATCGTCGCCCCCGCGCCGATCAGATCTGCGGCTACTTTATCGCTGACGCCCCCGTCTACCGCTATATCGCCTCTAAAAATTGAACGTAACTTCCTTATCTTGGGGATCGCCCCCGGTATAAATTTCTGTCCGCTGAAACCGGGAAAAACACTCATCACTAAAACAAAATCCGCGTATTTTAATACCCCCTTGATCTTATTTAATGAAGTATCCGGATTCAATGAAATGCCTACCTTAATACCCTTCTTCCTTAACTTTGAACCCTGAACTATGAACTTTGAACTGGATATAGTCTCAATATGAAAAGTGATCATATCGCTTCCGGCAGCGACGAATTCATCGACGAATTTCTCGGGACGCTCGATCATCAGATGCACATCCAGGATCAGATCCGTCACACGGCGGATATGTCTTACCACTACCGGGCCGATCGTGATATTGGGCACAAAATGGCCGTCCATCACGTCTATATGCAGCATATCGGCGCCCGCTCTTTCCACTCTTTTGATCTGGCGGTCTAAACATGCAAAATCTGCCGATAATATTGACGGCGATATTTTTATCTTATCCATCATCAACTATTTCTCCTGATCATGATACATTTTTATAAAGCCTGTTGTTGATTATATACTTGCATACTGCTTCGGGCACTAAATACCTGAAAGACCTTCCTTCTTTTACCGCCTGGCGCACTTCAAATGCCGATATATCTACCGCCCTTATGGCCACGGTCTTGATATAGGAAGGGATCTTTTCCAAAGGATAACCCGGGCGCGTAGCTACGATAAACTTTACCATTTCTATGATTTCTCTCAGGTCTTTCCATTCTTCCAGGTAATTCAAAAGGTCCGAACCGATAATAAAAGAAAGTTCATCTTCGGGGTATATCTTTTTAAGATCCTTTAGCGTATCTATGGTATAGGACCTGCCGGCCCTTTTTATCTCAATCCCGGAGACCAGAAAACTTCTGTTAGTTTTCGTAGCAAGCCTGAGCATAGCATACCTGTGCTTGGCAGAAACGATCTGGGCATTATCTTTATGCGGCGGAAGGTACGCCGGAACAAATATTATTTTATCCAGCGCCAGTTTTTCCCTGGCTTCTTCGGCTAAAATAAGATGCCCGATATGAACGGGATTGAATGTCCCGCCTAATATGCCTATTTGCATAAAATTTACTTGTAATTTCAAATCTCAAATTCCAAAACCCAAATTAATCATTTAAATCCAAATATTTAAATTATTTGGCATTAGATGATTCATTTGTCATTTAGATTTTGTCATTTGACATTAACAAGTTAAATTACGTTCTAACTTGACCGTTCCCAAAAACCATATATTTATAGGTCGTAAGCTCTTCAAGCCCCATGGGGCCGCGGGCATGCAATTTATCAGTAGAGATACCTATCTCCGAACCCAGCCCGAACTGGTAACCGTCTGTAAAACGGGTTGATGCGTTTACGTATACACAGGCAGAATCTACCTGTTTTAAAAAGAGCGCAGCACTCTTTTCATCTTCGGTGATGATACTGTCTGAATGGCGGGAACCGTATTCGTTAATATGTTTTATCGCTTGCTCCAGGCTTTCCACCACCTTAACGGATAATATCAGATCCAAATATTCCCTGCGGTAATCTTTATCTTCTGCCTTTTTTATAGAAAAGGCCTTGCCGATCTTACGGGTCAGGGCGCAACCGCGTATCTGGACACCCGCTCCTTCAAATTGTTTGAGCATCCAGGGCAAAAACCTTACGGCCGCTTCCTTATGCACCAGCATCGTCTCCATGGCATTACAAGTGCCCGGGCGCTGGACCTTGGCGTTAAAACATACCTTTTGCGCGATATTCAGATCCGCCCATTCATCTACATAGACGTGGCAGATGCCCTTGTAATGCTTGATCACCGGTATACGCGAACACTTCATCACAAGCTTGATCAGCCCCTCTCCTCCCCGCGGCATCACTAGATCAATATAATCGTTTAATTTTAATAATTCGCCGACGGCCTTACGGTCAGAAACAGATACCAGGTTGATCGCGCCTTCAGGGATCCCGTGCTTCTTGATCACTGTCTTTAATACCTTGAATATGGCTGAATTAGAATTAAGCGCTTCGCTTCCTCCGCGTAAAATAACGCTATTGCCGGATTTAAAACAAAGCCCGATACAATCCGAAGTGACATTGGGGCGCGACTCATAAATGATCGCGATCACTCCGATAGGGGTGCGCACTTTACGGATCTTTAATCCATTGGGCCTATACCACTCCCTGATCACCTCTCCTACCGGGTCATGCAATCTTGTCAACTCAAGAAGCGCCTCCGCCATCTCCCCTATCCTCTTTTGATCAAGCCTAAGACGGTCGATGAATGCATCCGTGTTCCCGAGGGAGGCGGCTTTTTTTACGTCTTTATCATTTGCTTTTAAGATATACTCTTTCTTGGCCAGTAAAGCCTCGCTCATTCCCCTTAAAACATCATTTTTCTTCTCCTGGGACAGGGATAATAGAAAACGCGAAGCATCTTGCGCTTTTTTTGCGGACCGGATCAATCCTGCTTTAAGTTTTTCTATATTCATAATATTACTATATCGTTTTTATGGATCACTTCTTTTTCAGAGCGCTTCCCTTTGGTCTTATCTAAATGCCGGTAGGACAGGCTTACCCTGCCCCTGGCAAATTCACAGCCCTGCTTATCGCTTATGCTGACAATATCGTCTTCTTCAAATCTGCCTTCCTGTCCTACGACTCCTACCGACAACAGGCTTTTGTTGTTTAAAAGGGCCTTTTTTGCTCCGTCATCTACTAATATCTTTCCTTTTGTCTTGGTACCAAAGGCAATCCAACGCTCCCTGGCAGCTAGAGACTTTTTCGACAAAAATAAAGTGCCGCTATTATAAGGATCGGCTGCTACCGAAAGTAAGACATCCTTACTATGGCCGTTGGCAATAACGCAGGGGATCCCTGAATCTACGGCAATCTTAGCCGCCTCAAGCTTAGTGATCATGCCCCCTACGCAGGCCTTTTTATCCGTCG
>JAFGET010000180.1 GCA_016931435.1 Candidatus Omnitrophota bacterium | reverse complement strand
TAGGATACGTGAAAGGCGGGTATGAGAAAAATTACGGCAATTTTTCTGGCGTTTTGCTTTTGTTCGAATTTTACGGGATGCACTAATAAGCCGGCGGCTAAGGCCGCGACAAACATTGTCATCTGGCACTGGATGACCGACAGGGATTCGGCGTTCCAGGAATTAGCCAAAAGATATGAAGAGGAGACCGGGATAAGGGTAAGTTTTGACCTCTATGCCCCATCCGATGCTTATACCCAGAAGATACGCGCTGCCGCCCAGGGGCAAGCCCTCCCCGACATTTTTGGCGTATTGGCGGAAATGCGCGATTTCGCCTCTTTTGTCAAGGCCGGCCATATCCTTGATTTGACCTCTTATATGGAGGAGAGCGGCGGCAAATGGAAAAACAGTCTTTTTGCCAAGGCCTTGGCGGTAAGCCAGTTCCCCGAAGGCAATGTCTATGATGTTGTACCCGGTATTTACGGCGTACCGATAGACATTATGACTATCCAGATGCTCTATAATAAAGACCTTTTCCAACAGTTAGGGCTTAACCCCGACAATCCCCCCGAAACTTTCCAGGAATTCTTAGAAATAGGCTCAAAGATCAAAGCTGCTAATATGCAGGGTTTAGTCTCCGGATGGGGAGAGATGTGGATGATCGACTGCCTTGCAAATAATTACGCTTTTAATATCATGGGTAAAGATAAGCTTCTGGCTACCCTAAGAGGAGAAGTAAGTTATACTGATCCTGATTGGGTCAGGGTCTTTACCCTTTTTAAGGAAATGCAGGATTCGGGAGTTCTGGCCAGCGGCCTGGTGACCATGATCAACAAAAATGCCGAGCAGCTTTTTGCCAACGATAAGGCTGTTTTTGCCTTTAACGGCTCATGGTGTATCAACGTTTACCGCGGGATGAACCCGAATTTAAATTACGGAGTAATGTTGCCTCCTAAGGTATCGGATAATTATCCTATGGTTATTTGGGGAGGGGCAGGTTCTTCCTTCATGGTCAATGCGCGCTCAAAGAACAAAGAAGAGGCAGTCAGGTTCTTACAATGGCTTACCGCTAAAGAGCAGCAGGTGTTTTTGGCCGAAACTACAAAAAACCTTCCGGCAAACAGAGAGAGCCTTGAAAATATCTCCGAAGTCCTTTCTCAGTTCGCCGATGATATGGATAACGCCACGCATCCAAATACCTGGGGGGTCAATGAATTCCCGCAGGTGATAGAAGCATTTGACAAGGGTATCCAGTCGATAATTATCGGGGAAAAGTCTCCCGAAGAGGTGGCTGCTATAGTGCAGACGGCCAAAGAAAGGCAGCTTGCCAAAAGATTAAGGAAATAATAAGCAGGTTACAACGGCCTTTTGAATACCATGAGATTTAAGTCCACATTAGAAAATTACTTATTTGTTCTTCCCGCCGTCACTATTTTTTCCATATTCTACGTTATTCCTTTTTTCTGGGTTTTCCGTTACGGCTTATATGAGTGGGACGGTATAATGCCTACCATGACTTTTATAGGCATGGGGAATTTTAAAGAGATATTTTTCCAGGATAGGATCTGGTGGTATTCTCTTTGGAACGCCACGTATATTACGATAATAGCCCTTACCCTTCAGAATGCGCTGGCTTTTCTTCTTGCCTGGGCCTGCGACCGCGATATACGTATGAAGAATTTCTACCGCTTGATATTTTTTATCCCTCCGGTTTTGTCGGAAGTAGTAGTAGGTCTAGTCTGGCAATGGATATTAGACGGACATTACGGTCTTTTGAACGGTTGGCTGATCAAGTTGGGTTTTCCTAATCTGGTGAATAATTGGTTGTCTGACCCCAGGACTGCTTTAAGTTGCGTGGCAATAGTGCATTGCTGGAAAGGATTCGGGTGGGGATTTTTGATTTTTCTGGCCGGTCTACAGACTATTCCGCGCGAACTCTATGAAGCAGCACGCGTAGACGGAGCTAATGCCTGGCATTCTTTCCGTAATATTACGATACCTTTGATGATACCGGTTGCGGTATTGGTAGGGATATTGACGGTCTTAGGGACGATGCAGGCTTTTGTCCTGATCATTGCCATGACCGGAGGGGGGCCTGCTTATCACACCCAGGTCCCGGTATTGAGGATCCTTGCCTCTATGCGCGGCTCATCACGTTTCGGTTATGCCTGCGCCCAAGGCATAAGTTTCGGCTTGATCCTGGTGGTTATTTCTTTTATACAATACAGGTTTTCAAAAAAAGCCAGGCAGGTCTAAATAAGTAAAAAGGTAAAAGTAAAAAGGTAAAAGGTAAAATGAAGAACGCCCTTTATTACAGGACCAAAAAAGTGACTCTCAACCTGATCATACATCTTTTCTTGCTTACCGTGGCGGTAACCTGTATCTTTCCGCTTTTATGGATGGTCTCTTCAAGTTTAAAGACCCAGGAGACCATATTTAAAGATACCTCTTTATTACCGAAAGAGTTCCATTTTGAAAATTATTATCTGGCCTGGCAGGAAGGCGGTTTTGACAGGTATTTTTTAAATAGCCTGATGTATACTACTTTGGTAGTTATCGGCATCGTAGTCGTTTCTTCGCTTGCCGCGTATGCTTTTTCGCGCTTTAAATTCCCCGGGAGGAATATCCTGTTTTTTATGTTTATGGCGGCGATGATGATACCTATCCCGGGAAGCTTCGTGCCTTTATACGTGCTTTTAAACAAATTGCACCTGCGTAATACCGCTTTGGGCTATATTTTATGTATGATAAACGTGGGGCTTTCTACCAGTATATTCCTGCTTAAGACTTTTTTTGATAAGATGCCTAAGGAGCTGGAGGATGCCGCGCGTATAGACGGATGTAATAAACTGGGCATCTGGTGGAATGTGGCTTTGCCTTTGGCTAAGCCGGTATTAGCGGTCGTCGTAGTATTTAACGCTTTGAATGTCTGGAACGAATACATACTGGCTTTGGTTATTTTTGACAGTAAGCCCCTGATGCCGCTTCAGGTAGCGCTTATGACCTTCCAGGGTGAATTCGTCACCCGTTATCCGCTTTTGATGGCAGGATTGACTATTACCGCCTTACCTATCATCATAATCTATATCCTTATGCAAAAATATATAGTCAAGGGAGTAACTGCGGGGGCGGTAGTCGGATGATTTTTCAATTTAAAAGTCAAAACGTAAAAGTAAAAAGTATAATTAAAAAAATAAAATTTTTAATTTTGACTTGTAGTTTTACCTTTTACCTTTTTCCTTTTGCCTTTTCAGGAGATAAGCCAAGCTCAAGCGATTTGATCGTCAAGGCCTGGGGGGCGCATGGTAAAAAAGACGCAGAGAGCTATAAACTCACCCTTCAATATACCCAGGAACTCATAGATCTGTATAAAGAAGAGGCAAAAATCCAACAGGCTTCTTTAAGGGTATTCCCCAGGACCCGCAACGAGATCCAGGCAGTGCAGGTCTTAAATGACGTAGCTTGCGCTTATTTTATCCAGGGGGAATGTTACCGCGACCAGAAAATGGATGAAGAGGCAGTTAAGGCTTTTAAAACGGTGATGTATGAATATTGTTTCGGCCAGGCGTGGGATCCGCGCGGGTGGTTCTGGAAGATCGCCCTGGCATCTAAGGAAAGCGTGGTAAAGTTAAGACCAAAAGAAGATCTGCCTGTTTTGCCTTGTCCGGGAGTAGAGCCCGAAGAGGCGAAAAAAACCCAGGCAAGTATAAAACCTACGCAGATAATCCTCAGCGATAAAGGCAGCGATGATTTCATAGATTACGCTGACTTCGGCGAATTCCAGAATATAGGCACAAAGGAGTATAGATATATCATCAAAGACCAGGCAGGTTTGGCTGAAGCTGTCGGGGAAGGGATATATCCTAATACAAGCTCAGTGAGAAGGGACCCTCAGTATAAAAAAGCCAGGGAAGAAAAAAGGCTTGAGGGTTCGCATTGGGATTACGTGCAATCGCCGGATCTTGAGGCCGGTTTTTTGAAATGGGCTACATCTTCTGAGCCGCAAGGAGTGAAATTATTTTATACCGGATTTGTGCTGGAAAAATCCGGATTGATAAAGCACGCCATAAAATGTTATTACGCTATCCTCGTGCATTATCCCCAAAGTTTCGGATGGACTTATTGGAATACTCCCTGGTATGTAGGGCAGGCGGCTATTTCCAAGATAGATTATCTTTTAAGCAGGAACCCGCAGCTAGGATATAAGCTCGAAGGCGCGGATATACGCATAATCAACGGCTACGATAACGATCTTTCAAACGATATCTTTGTTGTCAATCCCGGGAAGCTGGTAAAAGCAGGCCTATCGGTGAAACCTAAAAAGAACCTGCCTTCCGATGCCTCGAAGAATATCAAGAAAAAGCGCGGAAAAGGAAAAGTGCGCCTGGTGCAGTATAAGACAGGCGATTGGCAGATGTTAGTAGAAGGCCAGCCTTTTGTGATCAAAGCGATAACTTACACGCCGACAAAAGTAGGGCAATCCCCGGATGAGGGGACCATGGGCAACTGGATGGAAGAAGATTTTAACAAGAACTTAAGGATCGACGGGCCTTACGACGCTTTTGTGGATAAAAACGCCAATAATATCCAGGATGAAGATGAACCGGCAGTTGGCGATTTTAAACTGATGCAGGAAATGGGGGTAAATGCGATCAGGCTTTATCATCATCCGCACAAAGTGAATAAAGAGCTGCTCAGGGATCTATACAGGAATTACGGCATCAGGGTGATCATGGGGGATTTCTTAGGTAAATACGCATTAGGCTCGGGCGCTGCCTGGAATCCCGGCACTGATTATAATAACCAGGAGCATAAAAAAAATATGATGGCTTCGGCCGTCAGTATGGTCTTAGAACACAAGGATGAGCCTTATATTCTATTCTGGCTTTTGGGTAATGAAAATGTCTATGGTTATGCCTGTAATGCCGATAAGGAGCCGGACGCTTTTTTTAAATTTGCCAATGAAGTCGCCAAGGCCATAAAGACATTGGATCCCGAGCATCCCGTGGGGATTTGCAGCGGAGATACGCTTTTTTTGGATAGGTTCGCAAAAAATGCCCCTGATATAGATATGTTCGGCACCAACGCTTATCGCGGCAATTACGGTTTTGGCAGACTCTGGCAATCGGTAAAGGAAGAAGCGGATATCCCGGCATTTATCACTGAATTCGGTTGCCCTGCTTACGCCGAAGGGAAATCAGAGAAACAGGCAGAAGCTGAACAGGCCGAATATCACCGCGGATGCTGGCAGGATATAGAAAATAATATGGCATTTAGCCAGGGCGCGGGTAATGCTGTCGGGGGGATAGTCTTTGAGTGGCTGGATGAATGGTGGAAGGCTTATGAGCCGTCAAAACACGACACTAAAGGTTTATTCACCGGTCCTTTTCCTGACGGGTTTATGCACGAGGAATGGCTTGGTATATGCGGCCAGGGTAACGGCAGGCTCAGTCCATACCTTAGGCAGTTGCGCCAGGCATATTATACTTATAAGAAAATGTGGCAATAGGAGAAGTCAGTCCCTGCACCGATCAGCGGAATTTACTAACGCTTAGATTCCTGATTGGTGCGGGGATAAATTCGGCTCAATCCGCCATAGGCGGATGGCCTCATTGAAGGAGGATGGCAGAAATGAAGAAGTTCTTAGCAGTGCTTGGGTTGTGTGTGTTTATTTTACCTGTTTGCGTTCTTGCTGAAGAGGATCCTGTCAGCGAGAAAAAAGAATTCGTAGTCT
>JAFGET010000179.1 GCA_016931435.1 Candidatus Omnitrophota bacterium | reverse complement strand
TGCCTCTTATGTCTTCTCAATTTCATTAACGGTTTATTGATGAGGGCTATTTTGTATTTTGATAGGGTCCTGACCATCATTTCAAAATCTCCTGAGATGCAATCCTCTTTAAAATAACCTACATTTTTAAAAACTTCCTTAAGAAAAAAGAGCGTGGAGATGTTGCCGCATACGCTTCCGCAGGTAAGCAAAAATTTATCGCCTTCTTCTTGAGTCAATACAAACACCTTATTATCATCCGCTAGTTTTTGAATAATATCTCCTTTGCTGTCAATGATATAATAGCTGGTATAAAAGCAGCCCGCCTCAGGGTGTTTCTCATGAAAACTAACGCCTTCTTCCAGGCAGGACCTCAGCATAATATCATCCTGAGACCACACCTTAATCAATTCACTCGATGAATGCCTGATGAGTTCGTTAAGGCCGTAGAATAGGCCTTTATTCTCCCTGTTTTGCCCTATAAGCTTTATCCGTGAATCACTATAGCTTCTTATAATCCTTACACTGCTATCCCTGGAACAATCGTCGATTATTAAAAACTCAAACCCGGGCAAGGATTGTTCCAAAACAGATTCTATGCAATCTCTTAAATAGCATTCCCCGTTGCAGGTAGACATAATGATACTTACTTTAGGTTTTACCATATTTTGCAAATTTAGTTTTTCTCCTTTTTATTATAGGGTTTTAAAGAGAGCAACAATATAAACTGAGACGCAAATATATTAGGAAAAAATTTAAGAAAGGCTGCATCAATAAATGAACATAATCTCTTTCTAAAAATACGCTTTCGGAGAATGCCTAACGGAAAATGTCCGTCGGAATAAAATTTATCGGTTTTAAATCTCTCATCAACAAGCAATTCTTTCACCGTATAAAATGTAAAAAATCTTAAATGTGTAAAATCAAATATGCCCTCATCGGTATATCGAAAACGCCCCTTCAATAGCTCAAACCTTGTTTTCCAATTCATAAAATTTGGCACGGCGATTAATATCTGACCGCACTCAGACAACAGCCCGCTAAATCTGCCTATAATATCTTTGGGGGAAACAGTATGTTCCAAAATATGCGAAAATAATATGAGGTCGTATTTACAATCGGTAAAGCCGGGCCATTCCGTATTTATATCTATAATGTAAAGATTTCTCATATGCTTTAAACATTCGCCCGACTCTCTTTTTGAGATGGTGATGCCGTCTATAACCGCATGCGGAAATTTCTTTTTGATCAACTGAGCGTTACCTCCTGTGCCGCATCCGACATCCAATATCTTTTTATGATTTTCTTTTACAAATTCGACTATCTTTAAATTACCCCTATTGGAATAAATCTTGTCTACGGATTTCAGGCACATAGTAAACCTTAATATATTAATATACATAATGCCGGCATATTTTACAGATATCCGGTATTATGTTTCTCCTTCGCCAATTTGAACGAAGGCTTGCAAGCGTCTGCCCTTTCCATAACTCTTCTATTGTAAAATTAGTTAAATCCCCTAAGATCAATTCGCTGTCTGCTTCAAAATCTCTGCATGCGCAGACTCCGGCTTTACCGTTAGAATAAATTATAAGTCCCGAGTAAAAAAGTGCGCATGGATGGAATAACCGCGGGTAGAGGGGCCTTCTCTTCAAATAGGACGGCAGACGTACTGTACCGAGCCAATCGTCAACGTAGCAGCCTGAAATCTTTAGGCTGGCAGGCAGATCCTGTTCTAACAGAGAATTGACCATCTTAAAGTCGTGGTGGTTAATTATGTCGCTGATATGCTCGTTGGTTGGTTTTATGTCTATATATATATCAATAATCTTTTTTCTATTATTGTTTTCCTTGATAAGTGTCAACAAATTCTTTAAAAATATATCGTATCTGTCAACGCCGAAGAATTCTTTATATCTTTCTCGGCCTGACAGGACGGCAGAAACTTTCAACCTGTTAATACCTGATTCAAAAAAGCTATCGATGTCAAACTTATGCAGCCACTGCAGCGTGGTTATAAACCCTAAAGATTCAAATTGTCTAAAACTTCTG
Source organism: Candidatus Omnitrophota bacterium (assembly GCA_016931435.1). GTDB lineage: Bacteria > Omnitrophota > Gorgyraeia > Gygaellales > Profunditerraquicolaceae > JAFGET01. The sequence goes on along the minus strand of JAFGET010000179.1, from coordinate 6,081 downwards.
ACATACCTGGCTCTTTCTAATATGGATGGATCTAACAGCGGTTCTCCGATAACCGTATTAAAATCAATCAAATGCCCCCCCATGGCCGCGAATTCATCCACAGCCTTTTTGAATATCGGCATTTCTATATGCTGCCTTCGGCGCTTCATAGCACTATTCGCGCAAAAAAGACACCCGGCATCGCAGATATTTGTAGTCTCGATAGAAAGCCTCGGAACAGGCTCAGGGATAAAAAAATCTTTGTTTAATGTTTTAACCATATAGCGCTTAACGAAAGATGCGCCGTGCGTTATAAGCTTAGCTGCGGCTTCTTTCATAAGCTGGATACCCTTTTCTCCTTTTTTATAAACTTAAGCAGAAAATACGTATAAACTAAGAAGGAGACGTTGGCATGCAAGATGCCTCCCCACTCCATCCCCATCATCAGCCATGGAAAAAGTATCGTAAAATAGACAACGAAGCATAAAAAATTATCCCCTGATCTTATAATCAGCCATTCCCAATAAGTCTTTAACAAGATCCCTGTTAAAAACATCCCTATGCAAATTGCTTCGAACCCCCCCATCATAACATATCCGGCCAATAAAGGAACCCCGACAGAGGTCACCCTCTCCCCTGCGCCAAGGATGCCGAGGTCCCTTCCGATCCTATTGTAGCTTACGGAAGGTTTATCAGGCCATAAAATACGGGGTATAAATTTAGCTATATAACCTGCTACTCCTTTATAAGTCTCTACCCTTCTGCCTTCTTCTGCCAATCCCCAGCTGAGAACTGCGACATAGAGTGGATTGGCAAATCTTTTCGCTGTCACCGCCCTGTTGTAATCTCTAATATCCTTATCAGATATGGATTCCACAGCATATTCAAAAGAGGTTTTAATATTTTTGCCAAACCAATGATACGACCTGTAAGCAGTAAGAAACGGCCTTACAATAAAAATAGACATAAACACAAAAAGAATTATAACGTAAGGAATCTTCTTCCTGCATTTTATATATACTACGATTACATGCAGAAAAACTGTGGCCATGATTCCCGTCATGGATAAAATAAAGAAGATATAAACTAGTTCTGCCGTCAAGAAGAATAATCCCCTAACAAGGATTTTTTTTCTATAACTTTTTTTTAGCGAAAGACCCGGTGAAAAATAAAGATAGGTATCGATCATGAGGCTGGCGTAAACCGCGGTTATCGAGAAAATATTCATAATCGACCAGCCGGCAAACGGTTGAATGATACAACTTAAGGGCGTATACGCTAAACACCTTAATATCCATACTGTTAAATATAGCTTTATGGGAAGCCTTGCTAATTGATTCGTTGATATTGTAAAATTCTTCAAAGGCAGTCTATGAGAAAACAGTTTGCTAAAAGGCCAATAATACCCTGCGCAGAAGAACAGCATGCCGGCAAGCAGCATTTTTAACACTTCGGCTACCTGGTGCGGATAAGGGAACGATTCTATATCAATGAATAGCAGAGTCATTGGATGAAAAATAACAAGGCCCGCAAAAAATAAATAAACAGGTTCATAAGGAATAAACCTTTTTGTGAAAGCGGTTAACGTATACGGCAGCAAAGCAAAAATAACAATTGCGGCAGCCCACGCATAAACAGGACTATCTTCTGGCTTGCTTAACAACAGGTGCACCAAAATTATATGAACCAAAAAAATAAGTGGTATCGTTGTTTTTCTAAAATATATCTTATCCATTTAAATGTATCTGCAAATTGCCGCTGGTTATAGACTCGTATCTCTCTACTAATCTGTCTACGCATTTATCCCACGTAAACTCTTTTGCCCTCAGCGCGGCATTGTTTGCCATCTCCTCTCTGACGTTTGGATTATTGTAAAGATAAAGTATCCTCTCTGCTATGGCCTCACTGTTACGGATAGGTACTATAAATCCTTCCCTCCCATCACGGCAGATATCGCAGCCGCCTGTATTGGCAGTAATAATTACAGGCAGACCGCAGGCCATGGCTTCAATAACTGCAGAACTTAACCCTTCCGACAAAGAGGGTTGCACAAAAACCGAAGCTCTGCTATAATAATTTTTTAATTCGTTGTGCCTGATAAAGCCTGTGTGCGTATAAAATTTTTTGTATTGGCTTAATATCATTAGGAACTCTTTCCCCGCTTTCCCTATCAAGACTAACCTTATTTTATCGCCCGGCAATCTTTTCATTGCTTCAAGCAGATAAATTATTCCTTTCCTCACAAGAATGCTTCCAACATATAAAACTATGAATTCATCTTTTTTGCCAGCGCAGTCCATGAAATAGAAATCCTTTAAACTGACTCCTGAAGTTATATGCAAAAGCTTTCCTTTGTCAACGCCTTTTGCGATAAAGGAATCAAAGACATATTTTGACTGGACCTGTATATAATCCGCCTCATCGTATTCTCTCAATTCACGATTGATTATCTTATCAAAAATAGGCCTCTTTTTTATATCTAAATCTCTGTATTCCGCTTCAAGAATATCCTTTTGGTATAGTATGTGGGGAGAGGTCCTCATAACGATAGAAATGATGCCCTTCTTTTTTGCAGCCCTAAGGCTTCTCAGGCATCCGCCTGACCATCCTGTGAAAACATCACAATCTTTGATCTGGGGGCTTACCCATATATCGAACACTACGAGGCAAAGCCAATTGACTATCTCATGAATATATCTCGGCAAGGGCAGCCTGGAGACAGCGCGCGGGATAACCAGCAGAGGCAGATATCTGACATATTTTCTGCCTATGCTGATCCTTGAACAAAACTTAGGGTTGGCTGTAAAAACCTTCCTCAGGCAGCCTTTCTTCAATAGATATTCCGATAAAAAGTCGGCATGAAATTTCCCAAAGCATGATATTATTACTTTCATCTACGCATACCCTTTATAAAAACTCGTCTTACCTAAATACATTGCTTAGCTGCTTGTGCGTCTCAGCGGGGCCCAGAAAAACGGTGCCCCACACACCTTCTAAGTTCGGGAAAGTCTCATTTGGCTCTTTTACCCACAGATGATTTGTTATTCTGTAGGCCTTATATTCATAATCTGTGATAAGATTGCACATGGCCCTATCTTCTATTGTGTTGTGAGACTCGATTAAAAAAAACGGTCTTTTTTTCAGAACGCACTCTTTGCAGCCTTTTAATACGAGGCTTGCCGCTCCCTCAACGTCTATCTTTATCAGGCTTGGGCCCTGCCGTTTCTCTTTACCGTAAAAAAAACTATCAAGCGTAACCGCATCAACAATTATCTTCTCGGGGCAGGCTTTCCCTTCCGATGCCCATTCTCTATCAAGAGAAGACTTGTGATGGCCGGGCCCGATAAAGAAATCTGCCTCACCCACCTTATCCGTGCAGGCAAGCTCGGCTATCTTAACACGGGACGCATTATTTATAGCAACATTATGTTTTAATTTCTCAGCTGTGCGGGGAGCGGGCTCAAAGGCATAAATAACGCTTCCCGGGGATAGGTAACGGTAAAACCAGAGAGAGTACAAGCCGATATTGGCGCCCACATCGCAAGCTACCAGATCCTTGTTTATCAAGCCTGTCTTTCGCAGCATGATGGATAGAAGCTCTAAATTCTGCAGTTCCCACATCCCCAGAACCGCGTGAAAGTTAATCGACTTATCATAACAGATTCGAAAACCCTTCAGAGGGCCTATTGGTATTTTATAAATGCCTCCGTCTTTGTAGAAATAACCCAAAATTTTTCTTAAAAAAACAGAATTAAAATCTGCGTATTTTAGCCGTTTTAATAGGTTCATATTTTTTGCTTTAGCATACTCACTAATCTATCTTTGTATCTGTTTTTACCACCGACAACCAAGCGATAAGCTGCTTCCGCAAGTCTCCTGCGTTCATTATCGTGGCTCATCAGCCATCCGGCTTTCCTTGTCATCTCATGGGGCGTCTTAAAATATATTACGGCCCTGCCTTCTTCTCCAAAAAGTTCTCTGTGCTCCTGCGTATCCTCAGTAAGCATGCAGGCGCCGGAAGCCGGGACTTCAAATGTTCTCATGCAGCTGCCGTCCCTGTTTGCCCTGCGCACTAAGCAAAGGGCGACCTTTGCTGAGCTTATAACCTTGCGCGCTGTGTCGGTATCTACAATGCCGCGGGTACAGTTTTTTGTCGCGCCGTACTTATCCCAATAACCGCCGTAGAGACCTACATTAAAACCTGCGTTGATTAAAACGGATATATAGCTAACCCTGTCATCGTCTGCGCCTCCTACAAAAACAATGTCGGAAACATACCTTTGCCTTTCTTCCTCTGCTAATTTTTCCGGATAAAATAATTCCGGGTCGTAGCCAAAAGGTAAGTATTCCACGTTTTTGCATCCAATTTTTTTCAGGTCATCGATATTAGCTCTTCTGGTAGAAAAGATATCGTCATAATATTTTAAGGCGCCGATAAACCATGGGGCATAATGGGCATTATTCCACGGATCGTCTGTTAAATAACAAATTCTTCTTACTCCGAGTCCGCCTATTCTTTGCAGGCACCCTTTGTCTATCGGGGCAATACCCGTGGCCAATAGCCTGGCCGGCCTATCTTCCATACACACCCCAAGAACCTGTTTGCTAAAAAAATGCAGCCTGGGCGGCCTCCTTCTCATCAACCGCCAGCAGAAGCGCCTTATCGGTCTCGGTGCCCTAAAAGCTGACTCTGCATCTAAAAAAGATGGGGCTATCCCAAGCTCTTTTGCAGCTCTGCACAAAGAGCCCCCTATATGCGTGCCTCCTGTCATGCCGATTATAAGCAGACTCATTTCATAATAAAGCGATTAAATAGATGCAATTGTTTCCAGGAAACCTTCCACAGTCTTATAGAGCGAATAATCTTCTATCTTATCCAAAACAAATTTAGAGAAAGGAAAATCTTTTTTCTTCAACTCGATAAAGGTATCTATCTTTTCAGATAAACAATCGACATCTTTATAGCGGAATGTAAAACCGCTCCTGCCTTCTTCGATCAGATCCAATCCGCACCCGACAGCATCGGAAACGATCGCAGGGATTCCTCCTGTCATAACCTCATTTACAACCAAACCCCATGTCTCACTTCCCCCTGATGGCAAAACAAGACAATCGATATCACAGTAACCCGTCTTCACCAGCTCGCCTTGGTTTAAAAAACCCCTAAATTCAACGTCTAAGCCCAGTCTGGTTCCCAGCCTTGATAATTCGCCTTTCAAGGGGCCCTCCCCTATCATTATAACCCTGATCTGCTTCCTGTTCTTACTTTTTGCAGCCGCTTCCAAAAAATCGCACGGCCTTTTCTTATGAATAAACTTGCCTGAAAATCCGAAATTAAATTTATCTTTGTCTCTTTTGTGCTTAGCAAATTCTTTTCTAAAAAAGTCCGTATCAACCGAATAAGGGGTGAAAAAAATCTTGGTATTATCAACGCCAAAATGTCTATAAAAGAACGTGTTCTGTTTGCCTATTGACAAAAATCTGTCAAACTTTTTCAATAGATACCTCATATAAAACTCTTTAAATATTTTTTTCATTACGAACATTGTCATAAGTAAATTAGACTCGCCCCTGATAAATAAGGGGATTCTATTCTTATTGGCATATCTGATAACCTGCTGGTATCCGTAGGGAAACCACCCAAATACAATGATTATATCCGGGCTTATCCCTTTAAACAATCTTTCTACGCCCTCCAAAACAATTCCTCTAAAGGCGCCAACGCTGGGATTTCTTGATATATTCCTGGCAAAGATATGATTATAACCGCGAAGCAGCGGTATATCCCAATCAAATTCTACGCCGAAGCCTGCCTTTGCCTGGTCCTTAGGGGTAATCCGTGTCATAAAAATAACGGCCAAATCTACCGTTTTTGCGAGCTCTCTAAACAGAGGCGCCTGGTATTGAATCGGGTGGGTTGTTACAATAGCTACCTTTTTGTTATTTCTCATATTTTAAAATTTTTTCAATTCATATTTTACCGGTTCAAACTGTTTCTCATAATTCCACTCATCGATGATCCTCTGCCTGCCCATCTCTCCCATCCTGCGGATCTCTTCGCGATGCTCTAACAGATAACGTAAAACAGAGGTTGTGCTTTCC
>JAFGET010000178.1 GCA_016931435.1 Candidatus Omnitrophota bacterium | reverse complement strand
TTATGATGGGATAGACTTTCAGGATTATCCAAGGAACGACGCGCTCCCTCTGCAGTTCTCGCGCGGCTGTATAAGAAATTGCGCCTTCTGTTCCGAGAGGCTTCTTTATAAGGGATTTCGGATGCGCGAACCGCAGGCAGTAGTTGATGAGATAAGCTATTACAGAAGCAGAGGGATAAACAACTTTATATTTTTTGATTCTATGATAAACGCAGATATAAAGAAACTTGAGGATTTATGCAATAAGGTCATAGCGAATTTCAGTAAAGTCAATTGGGAAGCCCAGATAGCCATACGCCCTGATATGCCCCAGCGCCTGTTTGATAAGATGAAACAATCCGGATGTTATAATCTTTTTGTGGGCCTTGAATCCGGATGTGATGATACCCTTAAAAGAATGAAGAAGGGGTATAGCACAGAAGATGCGCTTGGATTCTTCAGGAAACTTAAGGCTGCCGGGCTCTATTTTGGCATCAGCATGATCGTAGGATACCCTGGTGAGACCGGTAAGGACTTCAGGGATAGCTTGGATTTTATAATAAGGAATAAAGAGTTTATCCCTAAGATTGAACAGGTAAACCCTTTTACTTATTATGAAGGCACGCAGGCAGACAAAAAATACGACTACAAGGTAAATAGGATATCCTTGAAGCGTTTTAATATATTCATTGAAGAGATCAGGCGCAACAGGATCAAACATACTAATGCCTTCCTGGGTAACTTAATAGAGAAATGACGGATTTCAAAGAAGTAAAAATATCGCGTATCCTCAATCCCACCTCGATTGACCTGGGAGAATATGTGATCAACCCTTTTATGGGATGTGAATTCCGCTGCCTTTACTGTTACGTGCGCTCAAACCGCGTGGTCAGCAGAAAAACCGAACCTTGGGGCAGCTATGTAGATATAAGAATAAACGCGCCCCAGTTACTGGAAAAAGAGCTCTTAAGAAAAAGGCCCAGGCAGGTGCTTTTAGGTTCTACCACCGAATGTTTTCAGCCAATAGAGAAGAAGTACGGGGTAACGGGAAAGATACTTGAGATTTTGAACAAAAATAAAATTTATTACGTAATATTAAGCCGTTCTCCGCATATATTAGACTACCTATCTTTGTTAAAGGCGGGATTTTGTAAAAAAATATATTTTACGGTCAATGATTTCCCCGTAGAGTTTAAAGACAGGCTTGAGCCTTATAGCCCGGGATTTGATCTACGGGACGAAACGGTGGGTATTCTTATCGAGGAGGGGATTCCCGTAGTGCCGTATTTTTCCCCTGTGTTGCCGTTGATATCTGAGTTGAGAGAGGTCTTTGTAAAATTCAACAAAGCAGAGACAATAGAGTTCGAAGGATTGAATTTCAGATTAGCCAATATAGATGATATAATAAATAGCATTAGTTGTTTGGATAATGATATAGGCGCAAGATATAAAAGGATGATAACCGATAACGGTTATTACGCGAAAGTCTTCAGGCACATCGAAGAAGATATAAAAACACAAAGCAAAGCCCGCGGTAGAAGTTATAACATATACATCCATCAATTCGGAGGATACTTCCAGAACAAATACACAGATATTCAGAAGGAAGGTGCAAGAGGATGAAAAGTGATGTCTATTTTATAAAAACAGGTCCTTGCAGTAAGGAAGAGAGAGGAGCGGCTTTAGAAAAGGTTTTGAAGAACGCTTCTTCTTTGCTAAGTTATAAGAAAGATGAGATCGTCCCCATAAAGGTAACTATTGGTGATTCGACCTGCGTTTATCATCTTAACCCTGAATTGGTTAAAAGCGTGGTGAACAAAATAAAGAAATCAGGCGCGAAGCCGTTTCTTTTTGATACGAGCGTTATTTATAAGGGGCAGCGGCAGAACGCCGTAGACCATATGAGCCTTGCCCAGAGCAAGGGGTTCGGGCAAACAAAGACAGGGGCTCCGTTTTTAGTGGCTGACGGGCTTCTGGGGCAGGATGGAAAAGAACTTCCGGTAAATTCCGAGAATATCAACAAGATAAGAGTGCCTTCTTTTGTGGGAATGTTGGATAGCCTGATTGTACTTTCACACCCAACCGGCCACATTGTCTCAGGATTTGCGGCAGCAATAAAAAATGTAGCGATGGGAATGTCCTGTCGGGCGACCAAACAAGTGCAGCATTCTTCACTTAAGCCTTCGGTAATAGAAAAAAAATGCACTGCCTGCGGTTTATGCATAGATATCTGTCCGGTACAGGCGATCTCATTTAAAGAAAATAAGGCGCTCATCGATCAAAAGGCCTGTATCGGCTGTGGTGAGTGCCTGTGCGCCTGTAAGTTCGACGCTATATTCATAAACTGGCATGAAGACCCGGTTGTATTCTGTAAGAGAATGGTCGAGGTAGCAGGTTTTATACTTTCAAAGTTCAAAAATAAGTTTTTCATTAATTTTGCTTTTGATATAACCAAGGAATGCGATTGTATCTCAAATAAAGATGAAAAAATGATCTCAAAAGATATAGGTATTCTTGCTTCAGAAGATATCCTCAGCTTAGATAAGGCAACTTCAGATTTAGCCTGCCGGGATAAAAAAACCGATTATCTTAAAGACAAGCAGCCTGTTTACGGGCCAATGTTCGATTACGCTGCCGAAAAAGGATTGGGGAATATAGAATATAATCTGATAGAACTATGATGCAGTTTGAAGCTATATTCGGTATTGGCAAGAACGAGCTCAAAAAGAATTGTATTTTACTGCCTCTTTTAAATAAAGATATCCTTAGCGCTTTTAAAATCACGAAATTTACGAGAGGAAAATTGTACGGTATCGTTCAAAAGGACTGTTTTACTTTGATCCATACCGGATTAGGCGCACCACTGACGGCAGATGCCGTGCTTTATTTAAAGGATACGCCCTGTCGCAATGTCTTTTTATTCGGTTCCTGCGGGTTGGTCCGGGAACAAGAAGGGTTATCTTTAGCCAGCTTAGTCGCTGCGAGTAAATCGTATTCTTATGAAAGTTTCAGCGAAATGCTCCTGGGCAATAACGCGCAGCCGAAAGTTTTTGTTCCAGACAGCGGTTTATTGAATAATTTTTTAGCCGTAGCGGGGAAAGGAATGGTCAGGGAGGCTACTTGCGCTACTTTAGGCTCTTTAAAGCTTGAAGAAGGGATGGTAAGCCTTTTTATAGAAAAGGGCATAGATATAGTCGATATGGAGTCTTCGGCATTTTTTTCCGCTTGCGCCTATACGCAAGCCAAAGCAGCGGCTTTATTCTATGCGACAGACATCATAAATAAAAGCCCCTTTTATATGAAGCGGGATGCGGCTTTAAGGTCGAAGTTATCCGCAGCTATTAAAAATGCGGCAGTTTTACTATGCGAATTTTTGAAAAAGAACTAAAGCGTTTAAGAGCAGTAGATTCGCTAGTGAATTTAAATTTTACGCGTTTTGGAGTAAATAAAAAACAACAGATAAAGCGTCTTTTATACGAGATATCTAAGAGAGAGGAAATCTCTGCCGGTAAGATCATCAAGGATCTACCATTTTTTGATTACCCGCAAATCAAAAGGTATCTTTTAGAAAGAAGATACCCGCATTCAAGCCGCGAACCCGGCGCCTTAAAACCCTATCTTCCGAAAATATCCCTTAAGGCTTGCGAATTTTTATCTCCTAAGGCAGAAAAATATTTTCCGCGCAGGATCTTTATTGAGAGATCCGCGCGGCAGGCGTCTTTGTCCCGGCGCGTAAAATCTCTTTTTAAAGGCGCTCGTATCGAAGAAATAGCTTCTTTAAAAGATTATTTTTGCAAACACGGAAGGCCTAAGGTCGAGGATTATAATAAAAGGCGGGATACGCTTTTTATTACGGACGAATCTTACGATTTTTTTAAAAGATGCCCCTGCACAAAAGGCGCCTTATCGTGCGGATACAATATTTTTAACTTAGGGTTCGGCTGTATTTTTGAATGCACGTATTGTTATCTCCAGGATTATTCAAACAGCCCGGGGATAATATTGCCGGCAAATATAAGCGGGTTTTTTGACCGTTTTGGTTCATATAAGAAAGACGGCATGCGCCTGGGGACAGGAGAATTTTCAGATTCACTGGCTCTTGATGATATCACGCAGTATTCTCTTCCTATAATTGAATTTTTCAGGGAACATATGAAAGCAACCTTTGAATTCAAAACAAAAAGCACAAATATTAATAACTTGCTTTGTGCAAGGCATGCTAGTAATATTGTGGTTTCCTGGTCTTTGAATCCACAGCCGTTAGCCGATGAAAATGAGTTTTATTGCGCACCGGTAAAAGAGAGGATCGAGGCTGCTATATCTTGCGTAAAGGCAGGTTATAAAGTCGGTTTCCACTTTGATCCTATAATATATTCAGAAGGATGGCAGCGGCAATATTCGGCTTTGATAGATAATTTGTTTTCTAAAATAAAGCCAAAGCATATTGCTTGGATAAGCCTGGGGACCTTCAGGTTCTCTCCCGGGTTAAAGCAGGCCATAGAAAGGCGTTTTCCGGAGAACAGGATACTTGATGAGGAGCTTTTATTCGGGTTTGACAATAAATTAAGGTATCCTTTTTCTACCAGGAGTGATATTTATAAGCATATGGTGGATCTTTTGGCCGAATATTCTTTAAGGTCAAAAATATACCTGTGCATGGAAGAAGTATCCATGTGGAAGGAGCTTAAGTTAAAGTCACCGTTTTGATAAAAGCATTGAATTTTTGCAGGTTAGTCTATATAATTAGGGGATAAAATTGCGCCCATAGCTCAATTGGATAGAGCACTTGCCTACGGAGCAAGTTGTTGGAGGTTCGATTCCTCCTGGGCGCATTGACTTACGCAGTAGCCACCTATCCTGCTCGACAAAAATAAAGCTATTTATGAATAAGCCAAAAGAAAGATCTTATCAGAGGGGTGCGCTTTCTGCGATTGCATCAGATAAAGAAAGTATTTTTAAGGAGAATAAGAGAAAAAATACCAAAGAAATATCGGAAAAGAAGATTATTTTGGATTCTATGCCTTTATGGTTAGGCATTAACGTAACTGATTGGTGTAATTTGCAGTGCATTATGTGCCCAAGTATAAGGCATAATAAGAAAGTCACTCTTTCTGAGTCCGCCCTGGTTAAGATCAAAGAATTATTGCCTTATTTAGAGAGGATAGATTGGCAAGGAGGAGAATTTTTTGGGTTTCCCCATATAAAAAAAATTTTTGAATTCCTGATCGGATATCCCGCCATGCACGTAGAAATTACAACGAACGGTCTTCTTTTAGATCAGGAATGGATAGAGCTGTTACTGGAGTTAAATTCAAGGGTATCTTTTTCAATCGATAGCACGGATCAAAAGATCTATGAGTATATACGCAGGGGGGCTCGTTTTGATATTTTATTAAGTAACCTCAAAAAAATCCAAGAGATAGAGATTAAAACAGGGAAAAATCTCGCTCGGGACATATTTGTAGTGGTCATGAAATCGAATATGCATACGCTCCCTAGTTTTATTGATTTTGCCGCAGAATTCGGTTTCCGGGCTGTCACTTTCCAGCCCGTGCAATTTATCACAAACGAAGAAAACATTTTTTATAATAATAGTTACGATGTTGGCTTCTTACAAAAAGTCATGGCTGAAGTAACAGAGGCAGCGCTATTGAAGAATATTATTTTACGGTGTAATTTGCCGTGTTGTAGTAAAAAAACAGATTCAGTTCATTATAGCCTGCAGGGATTTGATGATTCGCTTGGGCTGTTTTGTTTGTATCCATGGAAAGCATTATGGATAAAAAGCGAACACAATAATGGGGATATTTTCCCCGAATGTTGGTGTAAGGAAAACGTGGGCAATATTGATCAAGATAGCCTGTTGCAAGCGTGGAACAGCATAAAAATGCAGCAATACCGCAAGAGAATTATCGATAAAGACCGTACTCTTTGTAATAAAAATTGTTTAGAATTAAGAGAAGGAAAAATTTTTTGTAAGCATCTTTAGCCTTCTCTTTATCGTATTAACGAAGTCAGGAATAATCAACTCGCAAGTGGATAAAAAACATGCCCTGTTCATGCAGGAAGCTTTAAAAGAAGCAGGGAAGGCTTTTTCGGAAGAAGAGGTTCCTGTAGGGGCAGTGGTAGTTTATAAAAACAGGATAATTGCCCGTGCGCATAACCAGATCGAACGGCTAAAAGACCCTACCGCTCACGCTGAAATGCTGGCTTTAACCTCAGCCGCAAATTTCCTGGGGAACAAATGGTTGTTGGATTCTTCTGTTTATGTTACAATTGAACCATGCAGTATGTGCGCGGGAGCGCTAGTCCTTTCGCGTATCGCAAACCTATATTTCGGAGCTAAAGACCCTAAGACCGGCGCCTGCGGTTCTGTCTTTAATATTGTCAATAGTAAAAAATTGAACCACCGCATTAAAGTAAAGGGCGGGATTTTGGCTAAGGAGTGCGGGGGGTTGTTGAGCGAGTTTTTTAAGAGGAAGAGAAATAAGAAGTCATAGAAGGTAAGTTTTTTACCGACTCATAGCGGCGGCATAAGCCCTGTAAGTAATTTGTCGCATTCGTCGGTATCTCGCTAAATAAAAGATTTTTGTGCTCGAGGAGAGGTGGCAGAGCGGTTGAATGCAACTCACTGCTAATGAGTTGTCTGGGGAAACCTGGACCCTGGGTTCAAATCCCAGCCTCTCCG
>JAFGET010000177.1 GCA_016931435.1 Candidatus Omnitrophota bacterium | reverse complement strand
GCGAATATATTATCTTTCTGTATCGACGCGGTGACCCTTGCTCCGTACTGGCAATAAGAAGAAATATAAGAAGCGTCGCAATCGAGAAAATAAGAATGCACGAAATAAAAATTAGTGTCGCCCTCGAGGCGTAAGAACAAAGGATCCCTATTTATGATCTCTATATCGTTCCAGCCGATATGCGGCAGGCGCAGGGGTTTTTCTACCGGTATCTTCCTTACACTTGCGCGGATAAAGCCGAGCCCCTGATGATAACCGTTCTCCTCGGAAGATTCCGCCAACAACTGCATGCCCAGACAAATACCCAGAAAAGGCTTTTTTTCTTCTATGACCTGCTGGCGCAATATATCCGCAAGTTTCAATTCATCTAAATTATTCATCGCCTCTTCAAAAGCCCCTACGCCCGGCAGAACAATAGCTGCGGAAGAAACCAGATCCCGGATATCCCTGGAAATCAAAACGTTGCACCCCAGATAATTCAGGGCATTAGCTACCGAACGCAGGTTGCCCAGGCCGTAATCAACGATAACGAAATCACCCTTGCCTACCATATGCTCCAGCCCCCGTCTACCATTATTACCTGACCGGTAATATAGGAAGCAGCCTGTGAACAAAGAAAAGAAACGCAGGAGGCGACATCATCGGCCCCGGCCATCCTTCCCAAGGGAACCTGCTTTTTATAAGCGCCGACGAATTTCCTATCCTGCCTATTAAAAACTCCTCCGGGGCAAATTACATTCACGCGCACGCCATACCTGCCGTAATAAGCCGCAAGATACCTGGAAAAAGCGATGATGCCGGATTTTATCGCAGCATAAGCCGCGGGCATGGTGATCTTTGTCCCTTTATAGATGTCAAAATGGGGAGCAACGACACCGTATATCGAAGAAAGATTGATCAAAACCCCTTCCTTCTGCTTCTTCATCAACTCTAAAACGTTCTGCGCACAAATAAAATATCCCCCTAAATGCGTATCCATATTCTTGCGTAAAGACTTTTCGGGGATATCCTCAAATTTCAAACCCCAGTCAGGAGTTCTAGGATATGCGCAATTTATAAATGCATGCAGCCTGCCGCCTGCCTTAGTTACCTTGTACAATGCTTCTTTGATAGAAGATGCGCTGGTTATATCAAATTCAAGATAACTTATGCCTCTCCCCTGGAATTGCCGTTTAGATAAAACCCGCTGCGCCTTCTTGCGGTCACAATCGGCAAGGTATACCCGCGCGCCTTGAGACGATAATGCCAGGCAGACCTCGCTGCCCAGCTGGCCTGCGCCTCCGGCCACTATGATCTTCTTACCTTTCAAGGAAAAAATATTCCGGTAATTCATTTAACCCCCTCTTTCATCAGATATTCTACGACTTTAAAATCCAATTCCCTGTCGATATCCACCGAGCGCTCCGGAGGCATCTGGTGCATCATCAGTTTGCCGTCCCAGAGAGTCTTCATTTTTAATAGAGACGCTGTCCTGTAAACATAGATAGAAGCGTTCATTTCATAGACGGACGGGGCATCCTGACGGCGCTGACTCTGCCTGCGGCCAGACTTTTTGCATAAGCGTACCGTCTTATCGCCACAAAGCTCCACCATATTAAAATACGGGTTCTTTTTAGCCGGAGTCGCGCTAATGACTGCGTCGCATGCATTATTGCGCGCAAGCTTTATGCAGGCGCGGATATCGGCGATATTCCTTAAAGGAGAAGTAGGATCAAGGTCAACGATTAGATCAGGAAAATAACCCATCCTCTGGCGCATAAACATTACCGCATGTTGCAATACTGCCAATTTACCGCAACTATCAGTAGCCAGCCTGGCGGGCCTTAAAAAAGGAGTCTCTGCCCCATATTTACGGGCAAGGCGCGCGATCCCGGAAGAATCAGTAGTGACGATCACCTTGTCAATCCCAGGGCAACTTACGGCCTGTTTTATGCTGTAGGCAATAAGAGGCTTTCCTAAAAGCCTGCGGATATTCTTGCCGGGTACCCCTTTAGAACCGCCCCTAGCGGCGATTATTGCGCAAATTTTCATACTCCTGCCCCCTGAACTTGATCAACTTCCTGAATAACGCCTCTGCCTCAAATAAATTATTCATCATCGCCGGGTTATTTATATTACGGAAAAAATAATCCAACTGGAGCTTATATGTCAAAGGCACTCCGCCTGAAAATGACTTGGCGAACCTTCCGCGAGGCCCAACCCCCTCTATCCTGCTATTTATCAGATCGGCATATATATTGCCCTTGCAGGAATCTATTCTTATCCACCTCTCTCGGCTCCTGCTGAAAATATTTATATGGAGATTCACGCGCGCAGCCTGTGTATCGATAATGGCGTCAAGGCAATCTTCGGCATCAGTGGTAAAGCCGGATAACCTGGCGGCTCTACCTTTTATGCTTCTTATACCTGCGAACAAATAACCGATGTAGTCAAATTCATGTGACAGGTCAAGGATAACGCCACCGCCTTCACTTTTCTTCCCCGAATAAGAAGAACGGTGATCTTTCCCCGGACGCCAGGCCCTGATATCAGAAGAATTATATACCGAGGCATGGTATATCTGCGATGAGCCCAGATAATCCTTAAGCCAGCGGATAACCGGATGGAACCTTAAATTATAAGCGACATAAGTAACCAGTTTTTTACGGCGTACCTCTTTTAATAATGAACCAAATCCCGATGAAGAATGCCCTATGGGTTTTTCTATAAAAAGCTTCATCCCGCTCCTGGCGCATTTTAAGGCAGTGTCTATATGCAGAAAAGTAGGATTAGTAATAAAGGCGATATCCGGCCTGATCTCATCCACCTCTTCCCAAGCATAAAGCTCCTTGATATGACCCAATGCCTTTGGCGGACGCTTTTTGCTGCGATAAGCATAGATCTGGAAATCAAAATACTGCCTTAATAAGCCCAAGTGCCTGCTACCGATAGAGCCTAATCCGAATATTATCACTTTTTTCTTATCTTTTGGCATGCTCTCCTCTTGAAACTACAGCATCAGATCACGGATAACCGTAAAAGATTCCGCAAAATCACAACCGACAACAGCCCCCCGTAACGCCGCTAATGCCTCTATTGCCCTGGCGCTGCGCGGCAAGGGGCGCTTTTGTAATTCTCCTTTGTAAATTTTCATTATGGAGATCTTCTTCTTCATATAGCTGGAGATATCGACAAAAGCGTTAGGGCAGAACCCCTTTTTATTCGCTGCCGGAACAGCATCCGTTTCCGAGGGAACCTCATACATCAAGATTTTCTTTATAAAAGGGTAACGGAACGATTTCGTGCAGCTTATCCCCGCGGAAAAAGCCTGGCGATGGTCGGAATGGATATCGCTTCGGTTAGGCAGAAAAACTATTGCCGGCTCCACTTCATTGACTACCTCGCTTATTTTTCTAACGACACCGGCTAAAGGGTATTCATCCAATCGGGTAGCTTCAAAATCCAGCTCATAAATCTTGCGAAATCCGTAAGCCCTTGATACGCTTCTGATCTGCCTTCTTCTGCGCCGAATTGCCGCAGCAGAAAAACCAACGCTTTCAGACATCCTGGTAAGAATAAGCCAGTATAGCCGATGCCCTTTATCTTTATATTTTAGGATAGTCCCGCCGCAACCCAAGGTTTCGTCATCGGGATGAGGAGCAATTACTAGTATATTCATATTTCTCCTTAACACATCTTGTGTTTTACCAACCACTTTTTATCTTTTGGGTCTATCGCCGCAAGAATATCCTTTATTTTCTGCGCGCTTCTGCCGCCACCAAAAGGATTTTTCAAGGAAAACACTCTTTTCCTGTATTTCCTATCGAAGCAAGCCCGGCGCAAGGCCTTTTTTATCGCTTTGATATCATAACCGCTAAACTCCACGTTCCCGCAATGAAAACGCCCCTTCTGCCTGTTGCCGATATTGACCACAGGCAGTTTATAAAAAGGAGCCTCCAGGATACCCATGCTGGAATTCCCCGCTAAAGCAAGGGCATTGCGCATCAAATTCACAAATATATCTCTGGGCATGGTCTTATAAAACCTGATAAAAGATTCCTTGCCGTAGCGCTTGATCACCTTGAGCATATCCGGAGAACCCGGGTCGCTGTTTGGGTAGCTGGCGACGGTCTTTAATCCGTTCTCCAGGCAAAATTTTTTGAGTGCCCGCAAAGAGATATCCATCTGGGAATAAGCACTGCCGACCTCAGAAGACAGTGGATGCTTAATGAACACCAGGTAATCGCTGCCACTTATGTCAAAGCCTATCATCCGGGATAATTCGCGGCGGCATATAACAGGGGTCATCCGGATATTATCAAGCCCGGGATTGCCTACGTTAAAGACCCGGAATTTTTCTTCGCCTATATTAAGAAGGTTTTCGGCGGATTTTCGGCTGGTAGCCAGATGGATATGCGCCAGCTTGCTGGCTGCAAAACGTATGGGGTCATCGGCATTGCCAAAGACAGTATCGCCTCCGCCGATATGGGCAAAAAGCACATTCATGTAATTACAGACTATTGCCGCGGCAATACTCTCCTCCCTGTCGCCTACCACAAGGAGGATATCCGGCCTCTGCCGCTTCACTGCCTTAGCTAATGAATCCACAAGGATACTTACCCCCTTACTTCTCTGTATCTCTTTATCGGACATGGAAAGATAAGCTATCCTTTCGGTTATATTAAACCCATCCGACTCTACCTTGGAGGCGGTATAGCCATGCCAGGCAGAAAGGTGCGTGCCGCAGACAGCCAGCCTCAAGTCAAACCTTGCGTCGCTGTCTAAGTCCTTGATCACCGGATAAAGTATATCGTATTCCGAACGTATCCCCGTAATCGCCAATATTTTTTTCTTCATAGCTTTTCTATGTTATTTTCGTAATCGATCCGTTTTTTAAAATATAATCTTTGGCCTGATCGAGCCCGTTGAAAAGAAGATCGATAACGGACAACTCCGGGATAAAACCTGACTCCTTGCCCCAAAGCTGAGGGTATCGGCTGTATTGAAAATCATAAGTATAAACGCTTATGCCTTCTTTTTTGAATTTCTCAAGATCCATATACCCCAGGGCGCCCTTTCCGCTTAAATATTCATTCTCATGCCGCGCCTTAATAATCTCGATCACCAACTCATCCTTTTTAGCCGTTAATTTCAAATCACTGGAATAAACTATTGCGGTTTCAAAGCCTAACTTCTGCATAATAAAATCCAACAATTCGGAATTTAGGCTGTAGAGGGTATCCCTTTCCCTTAAGAATATTTTTTCTAGTGACGGAAAAATATCTTTAAAAAATACGCTTTTTTTATAATTCATCTCGATAGTCTTAAGTAGTCTTACGCAGGCAAAGTTATCCGTTATCCTGACTTTATTTATGGGGTCACCGAAATCATAACTGACCGGCACGGTTATCCACTTATCCTGCTGCGGGGTCTTGATCTTATTGCGGTTCTGCACCCCGTTCTTCTGAAATTGCACATCGTCAAGTATGACGAAAGGATCGCTTTTCGCTATTTTATAAAAATACGGGACCCATGGTAAAAACTGCGATTGATGGATACCGATCATCTTACGGACCTGATTATTTTATCGGTAATAAAAAGCGCATCTTTTTCTTTAATACCCATGTGCATGGGTAAGCAAAAATGAGAATCCGCTAATTCTTCCGATCTTTTGAAACTCCCCGGCCTTATTCCGTAAAGCTTCCTGAAAACCGGCTGCAAATGTAAAAGCGGTTGATAAG
Source organism: Candidatus Omnitrophota bacterium (assembly GCA_016931435.1). Classification (GTDB taxonomy): domain Bacteria; phylum Omnitrophota; class Gorgyraeia; order Gygaellales; family Profunditerraquicolaceae; genus JAFGET01. The sequence goes on along the minus strand of JAFGET010000177.1, from coordinate 11,971 downwards.
GCCAATCGATCTTAATGCCAAAAGACATGAGTTTACTTCTGAGTTTTTCCCTTGATAACGTCCTATTCTTCAACCGGATGACAAACCTCCAGTAAGCGTGCCTTATAGAAGAGGGATATTCCTGAAAAGCGATAACCCCTTTTTCTTTCAAGGGAGCGAGTCTTTGCCTGTAAATGCCTGCGAGACGGTTGCGATATAGCACAAATTCCTCCAGGCGGCGCAGCTGATAAACCCCTAATATCGCCTGTATTTCGCTTAACCTACGGTTGGTGCCAAGGTTAGAATAGATCTCGGTTTTGGCGCTACAATCCAGGCCGCGATTACGCAAACTACTTATTAAATCAAAAATCCTGGGATTACTCGTGGTGATCATCCCTCCTTCTCCGCAAGTAATGATCTTGGTCGAGTATAAAGAAAAACATCCGGCCTCCCCGATGTTACCGGCATAAATATTGCCGACCCTGGCACCGGGGGCGTGCGCAACGTCTTCAATAAGATGAATCCCCTGTTTTTTAAGGTATGCCCTTATCTTAAATATCTGAGGATGGATCAATCCCGCAAAATGCACAATGATCACGGCTTTGGTACGGGAGGTGATCCTGTTTTTCAGATCCGTAAAGTCCAACAGATAATTCTCGTCGATCTGGCAGAATACGAGCTTACCGCCGCTTTTTATCACGCTTGAACCGGTAGCAATAAAAGTCTCAACGGGTACTATCACTTCATCGCCTTTTTTAAGCGCGATAGACTCAAGGACGGCTTCTAAACCGGCGGTGCAGGAGCTGGTGGCAACGGCATACTTTGCTTTCGTGTATCTTGAAAACCCTGACTCCAGGAGCCGGACGTTTTCCCCCATGGTCATGACCCCTGAACCCGATAAGATGCGCCCTATATCTCTGAGTATTGGTCTTATGTCCTCCCGCGGAAAATACGGCAATGCGGTATTATATTTCATTGCGCATCTCCTTAACGTACAATCTCAACCCTTCCTCTATGGACATCGGCTTAAACCCCAGGACCCTTTTTGCCCTAGAAATATCCAGCAGGATATCGTGGTCATAAGGAGCACCGCGGCTGTCGAGGATAACGGGTGACTGCGAACCGGTAAGACCCTTCAGCAGTAAAGCGATATCTTTCATCTTCAGAGAATTCCTGCTGCCGGCCAAAAATAATTCCCTCCTGGAAAGCTTACGACGGTTTTTAAATATCCTTTCTAAAATGGCCCCGGCATCGTAAACATGCAGCAGGTTCTTGTATCTTCGCCCCATACTGAATACATTGATCGGTTCGTTCCTGATAGCTGATTGATAAAAAGTATGGACAAGTCCTCCCAAATGGTTCTTGCCGTATAATGAAGAAAACCTTACGATCGCCAATTTTGCCTGCGTGCCGTTTAATCCTATCTCCAGAATCTTCTCCGCCATGTATTTAGAAAGTCCGTAATAATTCAGGGGCTCAGGATGCGTGCCGATATCAATAGCGCCCCCTCCAGGCAAAGAGCCATAAACGGAAACTGTCGAAGTAAATACGAGCAGCTCAACCCTGTTTTCACCTGCCGCGCGTGCTACATTAAAAGCAGATAAAACATTTCCGTTATAATAATCTTCATAGGAAATTTCCCGCGAAGACGGTTGACGGCTGGCTAAATGAAAAATCGCCTTGATCTTATTTTGGCGCAGGCAAGCGGAAAGCCTTCCCTTGCGGTTTATATCGACCTTAAAAAAAGAAAAATCTTTATGGCCGAACACCCGAGGGCTTAAAAAACCCTTCTCTCTCCTGTCGACTCCGATCACCTTAAAGCCTGAGCCCAGCAGGCGCTCGGCTAAAACACTGCCTAAAAAACCGGTCACGCCTGTAATCAACAAATTCGGCATAGTTATCTATCGCCTTTCTTCAATACCAGGTAATAACGGCTGTATTTATAACGAGAGAGCAGCCCCTCCATTACGCTGAGTTGCCCCCAAATAAGTTTAAAATCGGTGTCTTTTATCAAGGCGTTGATCTTTTCCATATTGTAATAACATTGTACGGTCCCGCTTTCGTGCCGGGCCTTTACTACTTCTTCTCCGGAAAACTCCCGGTAATGATTCGCGTCATCTCCGCTGATCAGGCTCATGAAAAAAATATTTTTTGTCACCCGGACGATCTCGCGCATCAATCCTTGCGCCATTTTAAACGGCATACTGTCTAAAACGCTCTCTGCGATCGTAAGATCAAAATAGCCGTCTGGATAATCTATATGCTGCCCGCGCATCAAGCTAAACTTCTTTTCCATGCCTTTATATCCGAAGTGCCTGGATAGCTTTTTGGCTGTTGAAATGGCGTGCGCGGAAATATCTATGCCGTAGCTGTCGATGCCGAATTCCTTCATCAATATGGTCAACCTGCCGATGCCGCATCCAAAATCAAGCCCGCGGACTCTCTTTGAAAAATCCATCGAATCCTTGAATTTATTTATTCCGCTTTTTTTACGGACAAACCTGTTTAAAAACTTCACGCATTCCTCTTTAGGATAAAAAATAAAATTTTCGCAGCGTAAATAACTTTTCTGCCACTCGCTTCTTTTTATATCCATGATTCTCCTTTGCATTACAGGGTGACCGGTTCGTCAATATGGAAATCTTTCTTGGCAATACGGCCGATTACCTCATCCCAGCGCATCGGGCTTACCCCGGAACCGGGCCTTTTCACTGCCAGGTTTCCAAGGCAAAAGGCCTGCCCTTTCCTGATAAAGCTGGATGCCACAATGCTCTTTCTGGATACCCTGATATTCTTTCTTTCGGAAAGAGAAGGCTTTTTAATGCCGTCACCCATCGCTTTTTCAATATTGCGGACTGATTCTACCATTGCGAATAATTCATCCGGCTCAAGGCTCGCTTTATGGTCAGGACCTGCCATATCCTTATCCAAAGTAAAGTGTTTCTCGATGACTTTTGCCCCCAAGGCAACCGCAGCAAGAGACGCCTCTATGCCCAGGGTATGGTCGGAATAACCGACCTCTACTTTTAACTTTTGTTTAATAGTAAGCATGGCCTTAAGATTGACATCTTTCATGGGCGTAGGATATTCGGTATTACAATGCATGACCGTGATATCTTTTTTCCTGGCACCCGCCTTTACTAAAATCCGCAAGGCATCCCTGACTTCAGCCAGGTATGCCATACCGCTTGAGACGATCAACGGCTTTTTGAATGAACCGGCTTTTCTCAAATAAACAAGATTAGTCAGCTCGCCCGAAGGTATTTTAAAAATCTTCAATCCTAAACGAAAGAGAAACTCCAGGCTCCCAAGATCAAAAGCAGAAGATAAAAAGATGACCTTCTTACGCCGGCAATAAGCGAATAACTCTTTATGCGCCTTTTCATCTAACCTTAGGCTTTGAAGCATTTCATACTGATTTCCTGCTAAAGAGGCGATACGCTGATAACCGGCTAAAGGCGCTTTGCGGCAGATAAAATCCTCCGTATTGTAAGTCTGGAATTTAACCGCATCTATCCCGGCCAAGGCCGCTTCATCGATCATCTTTTTTGCAAGCGCAAGCGAACCGTTATGATTGACTCCTGCTTCGGCTATGATAAAGACTTTAGCGGGCATTTTTTCTGATCCTCCTGCAGGGGGTTCCGAAAGCAACGCTTTTATCGCCGATACTTTTTACCACTACGCTGCCTGCCCCGATTACAGTATCTTGGCCTATCTTAAGGTAGCCTATTACGCATGAGCCTGTGCCGATATGAGAATTTTTGCCGACCGTAACGCCTCCGCTTAAAACAGCACCGGAGGCGATATGCACGAAATCCCCAAGCTTGCAATCATGTTCGACGATAGCCCCGGTATTAATAATACAATTGTCTCCTATGACCGCACCCGGATTTACCGCGGCGTTACATCCGATATAAACGCCTTCCCCAAGGCTTGCGTAACCGGAAACAGAGCTATCCGGATGAATAATATTGGGCAGGCAATAACCTATTCTTTTTACCCGCAATGCCAACTTTATCCTTAGTGCGGGATCGCCTACGCTTCCTAAACTTATAAAGCAATTCTTTATCCCTTTTTTAAAAAAATTACCCAGGTCTTTATCGCAGCCTATTACCGGCAAAGACAATACTTCTTCGCCTATTTTATCCGGGAGGTCAATGATACCTGCTATACGGTATTTTTTCTGCTTTAATATCGTTTCAATGACTACGCGGCAATGGCCTCCGCCTCCGACAAGAATGATCTTTTCCATATTTATTTCATCTCGAATTTTTTAAGCGTCTTCTGTAATTCCTGCAGCTCTCCCATGTCTAACCATGATTTTTCAGAAATCGGATAAACGCCCACTCTGCATCCTTTTTTGAGGCAACTATTGATCAGGTCAGTCAAATGATAGCATTTATTAGCCGGTATCTGCCTTAATACCTGCGGCTCCAATAGATACAGCCCGGTTATCGCTAAAAAATCGTGTTCCGGCTTCTCCTCTATGGCTACCAGGGAGCCTGAACGTCCGAGCTTGCATACTCCGTAAGGTATGGTGTAATGCTTCATCGCCCCCACCAGTGTGATCTTATTTTTTTTATCTTTGTGAAAACGCAGGATATCCGTATAATCGGCTTCAATCAGGGTATCGCAATTTACCACAAAAAAGGTGCCGCGGATCTTCTTTTTTAATAGATGGAGGCTCCCGGCTGTACCCAGGGGCCTTTCTTCCTGAATGTACGATATTCTATACTTATGTTCAAAATCATTAAAGTAAGCCTTGATGATATTAGACTTATAATTCAGAGAAAAATAAAAATCCTCGCATCCGTATTGCGAGAACTTATCGATGATCATCTCGATTATGGGCTTCTCCCCTACCGGTATCAGGGGCTTGGGCAGGACATGCGTAAAAGGCAAAAGCCGAGTCCCCTCACCTCCTGCCATGACTACCACGGGAGTATCTATTTTTTTCTGCGGCTTGAATTCTTCCTGGAAGAGATCGACCCACCAGGCGGCGGAAATCACCTTACGTTTATCATCCACTATAGGTATGCATTCTATCTCCTCGCTGAGCATTATCGCTTTGGCATCCTCGCGTAAATACCCTTCTTTTAAGACTATAGGCTCTGAATTCATCACTTTAGTGACCTTTTTATTTAAGCTCCTGCCCTCAAGTATCCATCGGCGCATGTTACCGTCAGTGACAACGCCCAAAATCACGCCCTTTTTATCCACCACGAATATTATCCTTCTGCCGGCCTCATCGATCTTCTTTAACGCCTGTTTTACGGTAAATTCCGGACTGATAAGAAAATCCCTGATCGTGTGCATAAAATCACCGCCTTTTTTTTAAAACTTTTATCACCCTCTCTACTTCCTTTTCTTTCAAACCGCTGCTTGAGGGGATATTCAATATCCTTTTTAAGAACCCGGGTGCCCTTTCTATCCTATAAGACTGATAGAGGCGATAAGGCTGCTGCAGGTGGTTAAGCTGCCAGAGCGGCCTGGATTCTATTTTATTATCCGCCAGCTTTCTCATCAACCCATCCCTGCTTAAGCCGTAACACTTCTCATCTACAATAAGCGAATAAAACCAGTAATTGGGCCTTGTCCCCTGCGGGACCCCTAAAAGGCTTAAACCCTCGATTCCTTTTATGCCTGAGGCGTAAAGCCCGTAATTTTTCTTCTTGGCGGCGATAAACCTCTCGAGCTTATCTACCTGCGCGCAGGCAATGGCTGCCTGGATATTATTAAACCGGAAATTATACCCTATCCGGTTATGAATATATCTCAAGGGGTCATCCTTTGCCTGATTGATAAGATACCTGACCCTTTTTGCCAAGTTATCATTATTACTGATAACCGCGCCTCCTCCTCCGGAGGTAATTATCTTGTTGGCGTTGAACGACAAGACTCCCAGATCGCCTATCGTGGAAGTGAATTTACCCTTATAGTTTCCAACCGTATAATAAGAACCCAGGCTTTCTGTCGCGTCTTCTATAACCTTAAGCCTGTATCGCCGGGCTACCTCCATCAGGCTTTTCATATCACAGGGGTTTCCGAAAACATGCACGGGTATCACTGCCTTCAACAGCCTCTTCGTGCATTTATTTACCGGGCCTCTTTCGGTCATCCTGCACTCCAGGCGCAAGAAATCTTCAAATTTATTTACATCGATATTCATGTATTCATCGCAATCCATGAATACCGGTTTTGCCCCCAGGTAACTGACGGCATTTACCGGAGAAATAAAAGTCAGGCATGGCACTATGACCTCTTCGTCTGCCTTTACGCCGCAGGCATCAAGCGAAACTAAAAGCCCGCAGGTCCCGTTTACGCAGCAAACCGCTTTTTTTGCCCCCAGGTAACGGCAAAGTCTTTTTTCCAACTCGGTGATGAATTTACCGGCGGCTATCCATCCGGAATCAAGGCACTCCAGGACGGATCTTTTTTCTTCTGCGCCTATATTCAAAACGGATAACGGTATCTTACGCATGATCTTAAAGGTTATACAGGTGCGGCTTATAAATAGAATTATTATCCTTAAGCCAAAAAATAGTATCCTTGAGCCCTTCTTCCAGAGAATACTTGGGCCTCCATCCAAGAAGCTTCTTTGCCTTGCTATTATCCGCCAATAATCTTTCTACTTCGCTCTTAGCCGGCCGTTTTCTTTCCTCTTCGCTTTTTATCCTGACCTTAATACCCATCATCCGGGAAATAATTTTTACCAGCTCTCCTATAGACACTTCAAAACCCGAACCTATATTGATCACCTCACCCAAAGCGGAAGATTTACACTCCATAGCTTTTATAAACCCTTCGACCGTATCCGCCACGTAAGTCAAATCCCTGGTCGGATAAACAGAACCCAATTTGATCTCTTTATTGCCGCTTAAGATCTGGGTTATTATGGTCGGTATTATCGCCCGCGCCGACTGCCTGGGGCCAAAGGTATTAAAAGGCCTGGCCACCACCACGGGAAGATCGAAGGAGCGGTAAAAACTTAGCGCCAGAAAATCCGCGGCGGATTTAGACGCCGCGTAAGGAGACTGCGGATTAACCGGGTGTTTTTCGGTGATAGGGACAAACTGCGCGGTCCCGTAAACCTCGCTGGTAGAAATATGGATAAATTTTTTTATGCCCCGCTCTCGCGCCAAATCCAGAAGATTCAGCGTCCCCCTGATATTCGTATCTACATAGCCCTCCGGAGAATAATAAGAATAGGGGATAGCGATAAGCGCTGCCAAATGGATAATGCTGTCACTTTGGCTGACCGCACCCCTTAAGCTATCGCGGTTCCGGATGTCTCCGCAAAAAACCTTAATTTTTTTCTTAAAAGGCGCATTCTCAAGCCAGCCCCATGAGCCCAGAGAGTTATAATGCACGAAGGCTTTTACCTTATAACCCGATTCGGCAAGCCTGCTGCATAAATGCGAACCCATAAACCCGCCTGCGCCGGTGACTAAAACATTCTTTATCATAAATTAACTCTCCTCTTGTTTAGGTTTTTTCTGCCAGAGCCCTTCGAAGACGCTGAAGAAAAATTTCAAAGAAACAGCAGTCTCTTTTTTTATTACCGAATAATAAAAAAATTGGGCAAACTTTAGTGATAGCGCCGCGGCAAGGACAAATAGCCCCGGGGCCTTCCTGGCCAGGGCAAAAATATTTCCCGCGGCCTTAAACCATCCGGCACCCTGGTCGGGTTTGGCGAATATCTCCCTGATCCTCGCAGAGTGGAAATAAAACTTAAAATAACTGTAAAGTATATCTCTTCTGATCTGGTCTTCCGTGTTGCCTTGCGGTAAATAAGTAAAGGGTATTTTTTTAAAAGGATTCTCGATGAAAGTGGAGACAGAAATAAAATTCTCATAGATACCCTGTATATTCAGGCGGTTTTCTTTTTTTGCGATATTGTAAAGCTCCGTTCCCGGATAAGGAGTGGCATTATTATACCTGACCATATCCAGATTTAACGCGTCGCTTAATCTGACGCAATCCATCCTGTCTTGGTGCGTATCTTTGGGCAGGCCGTAAATAAATGTCGCGCTTAGATAATACCCTATTTTTTTTGCCATTCGGCATGCCTCAATACACTCTGCCACGGTTTCATCCTTCTGGATCATCTTCATCGTTTCTTCTGAGGCGGTCTCTAATCCAAAAAAGATGCTTTTGAATCCGCAGCTAAAAAGATCGCTCAATAATTTATAATCGACGTTATCTCCTCTTGACTGAAAGCTGAAGGTCATTTTTTTATCCAAGCCGTTTTTCTTGATCTCCTCAATCAACTCGTATACCCTCTGCTTGCTTACGCAAAAATTGTCGTCTAAGAACATGACAAACTTCTGCCCGTACCTCTGGTATAAAATTTTAAGCTCCGAAATTATCGATTCAGCGCGGCGGTAACGATATTTCTTACCGGTAGTGATCCTGTTGCTGCAGAAAATACAGCGGTAGGGGCAGCCTCTTGAGCTGACGATAAAACCCAGATCGTACTTCTTAGGGTCAAAAAGGCCGTAAGGAAAAACCGGTAAGGAGTCGATGTCCTCCATAAATGAAGAAATACGGTTATGGACGAACCCGCTGCCCTTGCGGTAAGAAAGGTTTTCCAGGCCAGAGAAATCTTTACCCTCTTTTACTCTCCTGTATAGGTCCATCAAAACAACTTCCGCCTCTCCTCTTATCACCGCATCAACATGCCCGTAAGCCAAAGATTCTTCCGGAAGCGCGCTTGGGTGGGGGCCGCCGAAAACAATGAAAGAATCCGGATAAAGTTCTTTGAGCCTGCGGGAAACAAAAATAGCGTTTTTAAAAGCTACGGTCAATATGCTAAAGCCGAAAATATAAGGCGGCTGCATGCTCTTTGTGAATCTTTTGACTTTACCGAAAATATCATCCTCAACCTGCTCATCGATAAAATTGGCCCTGATACCTTGTTTTTGCGCTACCGCCAATAAGGTCCCGATCCCTACCGGCACGGAAATAGGCAAAAAAGGCTGGAATATTTTTAAGGCATCCTTGGGGGAAGAATTAATCAATATCATAAGTAATCAGAAGTTGACCCTTTCCTTTTCTATTACCAACGGCCTTTTTAAAGCCTGCGTAAGCACTGCCCCGATATATTCACCCACGATCCCTATAAAAAACAGTTGCACGGAAGCAAAAAAGAACAGCCCGATTACAAGAGGCGCCATCCCTACAAAGAATGTATCCCAGAAAATTACTTTATAAATAAGATAGATCATGGCTACCAAAAGGCTGAAAATCGACAATAGAAAACCCAGCATAGTGGCCAGGCGAAGAGGTATCCTTGAATAACTGGTGACGCCAAGCATCGCCATATCATAAAGCGTATAAAAATTATTTTTCGTTATGCCTCTTTTGCGTACCGGCTGGTTAAAATAGATGAGAGCTTTTTCAAAACCAATCTCGCAAATAATCCCCCTAAAATAGGGATAGGGGTCATCGATACCCTTAAGGATATCGATGACTTTTTTATCATAGAGCCCGTAACCGGAAAAATTCTTTATAAGTTCAGTATCGGACAATCTATTGATAATATTGTAATATAATTTTCTGATCGTAAAGAGAATCGGGGATTCGTCGCTTTGTTTTTTTACCGCTATGGCGATCTTATATCCTGCTTCCCATTTTCCTATAAAGTCATTGATCAGGGCCGGGGGGTCCTGCAGGTCAGCGGCCAAGAGCACTACCGCATCCCCTCCTGCCTGTATCAGCCCGTAAAAAGGAGAGCGGATATGCCCGAAATTCCTGGCGTTAACGATGATTTTGACGTTCTTATCCTTTGCGGCGATCTCCTTTAATACAGATACTGTCTTATCACCTGAGGCATTATCAATAAAGATGTGCTCGTATCTGTAACCTGCCAGGCCCGCAAAGACTTCCTTCACCTCTTGGTATAGCTGAGCGACATTTTCATCTTCATTGTAACAAGGAGTGACTACGCTTATTGATTTCATTGCCTCCTCCGTTCTTTGATAAACCTATCGAAAATATCCGCCACATATTTCATCTTCTCTTCGGTTATACCGGGATATACCCCTATCCAAAAAAGGCCCTCCATTATCCTGTCGGTATTCCTGAGGCTTACCGATATCCGAAACCTGGCATGCTTATACGCCGGCTGTTTGGTCAAATTGCCGCCAAAAAGCATCCTCGTGGCGATCTTATTATCCTCCAGGTAAGTTACGATCTGGCGCCTGTCAAACGGCGCGCTTTCTTTTACCAAAAGGGGGAAACCAAACCAGCTGGGCTTGGAATATCTTGTTGCCTCCGGTAAAATAAAATACCTTTCATATCTTCTCAACCGCTGAAGGAGATATTGAAAGTTCCTCTGCCTGGCTTTTATAAACTGCGGCAGCTTTGCCAGCTGCGCCACTCCTATGGCCGCCTGCATATCGGTTACTTTAAGGTTATAACCGATATGGGAATATACATACTTATGGTCATATCCAAACGGCAGATCTCCGAATTTTTGCTCAAATCTCCGCTTGCAGGTATTATCAGTACCCGGCTGGCACCAGCAATCCCTGCCCCAATCGCGCAGAGATAAAATGATCTTCTTCAAAAGAGGATCGTCGGTTAAGACCGCGCCTCCTTCTCCCGTAGTGATGTGGTGGGCGGGATAAAAACTGCATGTGGAAATATCGCCGAAGCTCCCCGTGCGCCTGCCCTTATAAAGCGACCCCAGGGAATCGCAATTATCTTCGATCAACCAAAGGTCTCTTTTTTTCGCCAGCTTCTTCAATCCTCCCAGGTCATTAGGATTACCCAGGGTATGGGCCAGGAATATGGCCTTGGTTTTTCTGGTCACCGCTTTCTCAACCGCCCTGATATCCGGCACGTATGTGCCGGGCTCTACATCCACAAAAACAGGCACAAGATTATTCTGCAGTATCGGGTTTAAAGTCGTAGGAAAACCGCAGGCGGAAGTTATAACTTCGTCTTTAGGCTTGATCCGGCGGCCTTTCAATAAAAAAGACATGAGGGCAGTAATGGCAAGCAGGTTCGCAGAAGACCCGGAATTAACCGCCAGGCAGAATCTTACACCCAGAAAAGCGGCGAGTTTCTTCTCGAATTCAAAAGCATACCTGCCGGCAGTAAGCCAGAACTCCAAGGCAGAATCAACAAGGTTAGAGATCTCTTTTTCGTCGTAAACCCTCCCCGCATAGTTGACCGCGCTTTTATAAGGAATGAATTCAGCCGGTTTATGCACGGCGGAATAAAAATCTTTCACCTTGCGTAAAATATGGTTTTTTAACTTTAGGCTATCTTCCATGTTTGTCTTGCCTGGGTATCATCTTAATCAACATGTTTTCCTTCATCTCAGAATCCGATAACAAAGGCTCCTGGTCCTCTATCGGGCGGTTTACCGAAAGCTTCGGCAAAACCTTAATCTTAGCGGGGATCTTTACTTCAAGAAGGGCGGGGCCATTATTTGCAAAAAGCCAGTCTAAGGCTTGGGTTACTTTCGAGCTGATGCTGACGCTTTTTGCCGCTATTTTATACGCCGAAGCTACACGCAAAAAGCTAGGCGAGCTATAACCTATGACCGTAGACTGGTACCGGCTATTAAAATACTGCTCCTGGAACTGCCTTACCATACCGTAACAAACGTTATTTATAAGTATGATCTTTACCGCAAGCCTGTGATGAAAAATAGTCTCTAATTCTTGGATATTTAATTGAAAACCGCCGTCTCCGGCAATCACTACTGCCCTGGCCCCGGCATGGGAAAAAGAAGATCCGATGGCCATAGCTAAAGCCGATCCCATAGCGCCCATGCCTCCCTGGGAAAGAAACCTCTGTTTTTTTTGCAGGCGTAGGCTTTGCGCAGCCCACATCTGATGCTGCCCTACGTCGACGCAGATAAAGGCGTCATTGGCAATATACGCAGATAACTTATGCATAAAAACATTCGGGTCTATATCATTTTTTAAAAAGATTTTTGGTGTCGGATATTTTTCCCTGTATCCGCTGACCTGCTTTG
>JAFGET010000176.1 GCA_016931435.1 Candidatus Omnitrophota bacterium | reverse complement strand
GGAGCTTTTTGCGAGATTACGCCTACTAAGGAAGGGCTAGTGCATGTTTCCGAGTTGGCCGATCGCTTTGTCAAAAACGTCGAAGACGTAGTCAAGATCGGAGACGAATTTAAAGTGAAGGTCATCGCCATAGATGAATTAGGCAGGATTAATCTTAGCAAAAAACAGGCGGCGGCTTAAAATACTGTTTGGCGCACGGTGAGAGAAAAAAGATTAAATGAGGTCAAAGGTATATGTTTGGTTGCGGTAGGCTTACTTATTCTAGCCAGCCTCGTTTCTTTTACCCCCTACGATCTAAGTTTTTACACTTCGCATCCTAATATTCCCCCAAAGAACCTGGTCAGGTCGTTCGGAGCATATCTATCCGGAGTGCTCTTTTTCCTTTTTGGCTGGCCCAGCTATTCCATCCCGTTATTCGTCTTATTTTTAGGGGTCAAGTTTTTGCGCCAGGATGAGCCTGACCTGCGCCTGCCGCGTTTATTAGGGATCTTGGTATTATTGTTATCGCTGGGGGCGCTGATAGCCACCGGCTTAAAAAATGAGACAGCTGTTTTTTCCCGCGGAGGGTTCCTGGGGTTCATCATCTCTCGTTTTGTGGTCAAGTATTTCGGGTTTTTAGGCGCCTACATAGTCTTTATTACCTTAAGCGTGCTTTCTTTCGCCTTGGTCAGCGAGGTCTTGGTTTCGGCTTTTATCTTTAAGGCGCGGGATTATTTTAGAACTGCTCTTCGGGGTTTTTTAAGATCAAGAAAAAAAGAATTGCCGGTTTCCTTGCCTGCGCGCCTCAAGGCGGTCAAGAAACAGGAATCTTTAGCGCCGCAGCCGCCGGTTAAATTGAAAGTATCGGCCCCGAAAGAGGCGATTCCGGGAAAACCCAAGATCCAGATAAAGGATAAGCCCGCATCGCTCCCCACGGCCAGAGTAAAGGCGCAGGAGATACTCCCGGGAGATTATTGCCTGCCTTCTCTTGATCTGTTAGATGCGCCTCCTTCGGTTGAAGCCAGGCAGATCAAAGAAGACCTGACTGATAGCGCGCAGGTCCTGGAAGAGACGTTAGCGGATTTTGGGATCTCAGTCAAGGTCACCGATATAGAGCGCGGCCCGATAATCACGCGTTATGAACTTGAACCTGCCCCGGGAGTAAAATTAAACCGCATTGTGGCCTTAGGCGATGATATCGCTTTGGCGATGAAGGCGCAGTCGGTGAGGATAGTCGCTCCTATCCCCGGTAAGGGCAGGGTAGGCGTGGAAGTCCCTAATATAAAGGGCAGTTTCGTATATTTGAAAGAAGTTTTTTCTTCCGCGGAATTCCAGAATTCTTCCCGGAATTTAAGCCTGGCTTTAGGCAAGGATATCACCGGACAACCGATCATTACAGACTTATCCGGCATGCCGCATCTTTTGATCGCCGGCACTACCGGTTCCGGTAAGACCGTCTGCGTAAATTCTTTGATCTTATCCTTACTTTATAAGAGGGCTCCCGCAGAATTAAAATTTTTGATGGTCGACCCCAAGATGGTCGAGCTCGCTCCTTTTAATGGTATCCCGCACCTTATCTGTCCGGTAGTGACTGACGCCAAAAAGGCGGCGGTGGCGCTCAATTGGGTGGTCAATGAGATGGAAGAGCGTTATCAATTATTGGCGAAGGCCGGCGTGCGTAATATCGAATCCTATAATGAAAAACAGGAGAAGATCCCTTACATCGTAGTGATAATAGATGAACTTGCGGACCTGATGGTGGTTTCGCGCGACCAGATCGAAAATGCCATCACCCGCCTCGCGCAGCTATCGCGTGCGGTAGGAATACACCTTATTTTAGCAACGCAAAGGCCTTCGGTTGACGTAATCACCGGAGTGATCAAGGCGAATTTTCCGGCGCGTATATCTTTTAAGGTGGCCTCAAAAGTAGATTCGCGCACGGTCCTGGATATGAACGGAGCGGATAAGCTTTTAGGCAAAGGCGATATGTTATTTTTGCGGCCCGGAGAAGAAAAATTGATCCGCGCCCAGGGCACATTGATCACGGATAAAGAAATAGAGCGGGTCGTAGAGTTTATTAAATCGCAGAGCGAGCCGGTTTATGATGAAGAGATCCTAAAGGAACAGCAAAAGTCGGCGTTTTCAGGCGGCCAGAAGGACGAGCTTTACGATGAAGCGGTAAGGGTTATCATGGAAAGCAACCAGGCATCCGTGTCCATATTGCAGAGGCGCATGCGCTTAGGGTATACGCGCGCGGCGCGCATTATAGATATGATGGAGCAGGAGGGGCTGATCGGGGCTTTTGAGGGGTCGAAACCGCGCAGGATATTGGCAGATAGAGAAGATTGGCTTAACAAGGGATTGATGGCAGAAGAGGACCGGGAAGGCGTGGAGGAAGAAGCGTAAGGCATGGAGACAGCAGGAGCAAAACTTAAAAAATTACGACTTGAAAAAGGCTTAAGCCTTGAGGAAGTGCACAAAAAGACAAAGATCGACCTGCGCATCCTAAGGTCTATAGAGGAAGACGGTTTTTTAAACCTTAATCCCGTATATCTAAGAGGTTTTATAAAAATTTACTGTAAATTTTTAGGCCTCGACCCTAAAGAATGTATTCTAGATTATACGCAAAAGGACAGCTCTTCTGTCTATATGCCCGCAAAGCCGTCGGCGAAAAGGACTTCGCAGGCATTCAAGGAGCCGCTTGAAAGATTTTCCGGATTCAAAAATAAATATTTAAAGTTCAAGTCGCTGGCGGTATTCATAACCGCGATCCTGGTCTTATGGGGTTTTTTTAGCCTGGGCAAGAGTATTTCGCTCCGCGCAAAAGAATCCAGGTCAAAAGCCGCCCTGCTTAATAAGAATAAGCCCGAGGTCAAGCCGGCTCCAACAAAAAAGCAGGCCTCTCCAACCGTAGTTTCATCCGCTATCAAGCTTGTGATCTACGCCAAGAGTAACTGTTACGTACCTTATTTAAAAATAGACGGGCGCACAGTCTTCCAGGGGGTCATTGAGCGCGGCAGGTCAGAGAGCTGGCAGGCAAAGGAAAGAATAGATTTTTCCCTGGGGAATGCCGGGGCGGTAGACCTTGAGGTAAACGGCAAGCGCATAGTGCCGCTGGGAAGAAAAGGCCAGGCGATAAAAAATATTACTATCGATAAAGAAGGCCTGAAGATCAAGCGATGAGGCCCCGGCCCGGATACAAGGTGGGTATCTTAAGCCTGGGCTGCCCGAGGAACCTTGTCGATTCGGAAAGCATATTAAGCAGGCTATGTTTTAAAAAAGGCATATCTATAGTAGATATAGAAAAAGCCGACGTAGCCCTGGTCAATACCTGCGCTTTTATCCGGGAAGCCAAAGTAGAATCTATCGACGCCATCCTGGACCTGGTAGCTTTAAAGAAAGAAGGTAAGTTAAAGAAGGTAATTGTCTACGGATGCCTCACGCAGCGCTATAAAGAAAAATTAGCGCGGGAGCTTCCCGAGGTAGATGCTTTTGTAGGCCGGGTATCTTTGGATTGTCAGCCCCGTAGGTTTAGCCTGTCTCCTGCGCATTACGCGTATTTGAAGATCTGCGAAAGCTGCGTCAATAATTGCAGCTATTGCGTGATCCCGCGAATAAAAGGAGATTTCGTCAGTTTAGGGCCTGATTCCGTGCTTGGGAAGATAAAGGAATTGGATAGAGCGGGAGTCAGGGAAGTAAATATTATCGGCCAGGATATCAGCTCCTGGGGCCTGGACCTTTATAAAAAACCGGCTTTATCACGGTTACTGCGGCTGATACTCAAAGAAATAAAAAATATCCACTGGCTAAGGTTATTATATCTTTACCCAACGCGGTTAGACGACGCTCTTTTAGGCCTGATAAAGAACGAGCCGGTAATATGTAAATATATCGATCTGCCGCTTCAGCATATCAATGACCGTATCCTGAGGCTGATGCATAGGAATACCGCAAAACGGGAGATCTTATCGCTTCTTTGTAAGATCAGGAAAAAAATACCGGGCATAGGCCTGCGCACTTCTTTGATCGTGGGTTTTCCTTCCGAGACCGATAAGGAATTCAGGGAGTTATTGGATTTTATCAAAGAGGCGCGTTTTGAGAGGCTGGGGGCGTTTATTTATTCGCGCGAGGAAGGCACGGCAGCCTACACTTTCCCCGGGCAGGTCCCCGAAAAGATAAAAAGAGAGCGCCTGGATGAGCTGATGCGCCTGCAGCAGCAGATATCCTGCGATATCAACGCGGGATTCAAAGGAAAAACAATGGAAGTCCTCATAGACGAGAAAGAAAAAGACCATTATTTGGCCAGAAGCCGGTTTGACGCTCCGGAAGTGGACGGGATCGTTTACGTGCGTTCTAAAAAAGACCTTCGGCCGGGAGATTTTGTCCCGGTAAAGATTACCGATACGCTCGAATATGATCTCGTAGGAGAAACCAGATGAATATAGCCAATAGATTGACCGTATTAAGGATCTTTTTGACCTTTGTCTTCATGGCTTTTTTATTCGTGCACGGGCTTTGGGCTAAAGTCATAAGCCTTGCGATTTTTTTATTCGCCGCGCTTTCCGATTACCTTGACGGCAGGATCGCCAGGAAAAGAAATATGTTCACGGATTTCGGCAAACTGATGGACCCGATCGCCGATAAGATACTGGTTTTGGCCGCGTTTTCGGCATTTGTGCAGATGCAGCTTGTAGATGCCTGGATGCTTATGATCATCGTCGCCCGCGAGATACTTATCACCTCTTTGCGGCTTTTTGCCCTGAATAAAGGAAAAGTCCTGGCGGCAAGTAAAGCCGGCAAGCACAAGACCGTCTCCCAGATGCTGGTGATCCTTTTTATACTGGGTTTTATAGTTTTCAAGGAAGTCATGCTTACATTCTATACCTGGAATCCAGACGGGGAGCGCCTCTTCAGGCAGGGGATATATTTCCTGATGATAGTCACAGTCACCCTGACTCTTTATTCCGGGCTGTTTTATCTTTGGCAAAACCGCAGGATCATCACCAAGTTATGATATGGACGCAAAAAAATTCAGCGATCGCCTGATCAAGACTATCGTAAGTTTTTTTTACCTGGGGCATATTCCGTTTATCCCCGGGACCTTCGGCTCTTTGGGCGGGATCATCGTATATTATCTGGTCAAAGGGAATTTGTCTGCCTATCTTTGGGCGATAGGGATACTGCTTTTTTTAAGCCTGTTATTAGGCGGTAAAGCCGAGCAGATCTACCGGAAAAAAGACGCTAATTACATCGTTATAGATGAAGTCTTAGGCATGCTTTTGGCGCTGTTGTTTTTGCCTTATGACATCAAGTTGGTTGTCATTGCTTTTGTTTTATTCAGGGCGCTGGATGCCTTAAAGCCATACCCTTGCGGATGGGTCCAGAATCTAAAAGGCAGCCTTGGCGTAGTGGGGGATGATATTGTGGCGGGCATATATACGAATATTATCATTCAGATAGCCCTGAGGCTTGCTTCTTTCAGGGCTTCGTAGAGGGGGCCTTTAGGCGTAAGCGTGCTTTTAAAAAAAGTTATTTTTTCTATATCGAATCCGAGGCCTTCTGCTTCCGGATCCTTCCCGTTTTTCGTCAGATCCTGAGTGAGCCGATCCAGGTTAAGAGCGGACTTTGTCCTGCCCAGCGTGATGTGGCAGCTAAAGGGGCGGTCTTCTTTCGGGATCCCGACCCTGGCGATACTTTCTTCAAGCTGCCGGGCGATCTTTTTTATCTCTTCATCTCCCGCGCCGATGCCTGCCCAGATTATCCTCGGGGAGCTGACCTTAGGGAAAGCCCCAAGGTCACGGATGCGCGCGTAAAATCGGGTGTTGTTTTTAGCAGTATCTTCCATGGCGCCGTAGACCGCCTCAAGTTTTTTTTCATTGAGGTCGCCCAGGAATTTCAGGGTCAGGTGGATATTGGCGGGAGCTACCCATTTTACGTCCGCGCCGCTTTTTTTAAGCTTTTCTTGCATGCGCGCTAAAGCGTCTTTTATATCCGGGGGAAGTGAAATCGCGATAAAACTGCGCATATATTAAGTTTAAAGTTTAAAGCGTAAAGTTGAGGCGTAGGGTTAAAAGTTAAAAAAGCTTCTTCAGTAGCGATAAGCTAGTCAAAGCCGTTTGTTTTCTGATATTTTGCCGGTTTCCTTTGAATTGGAGGCGCCTGCAGATAGATTTTTTAGCTGAACTTACGGAGATAAATACCGTGCCTACGGGTTTTTCAGGCGTGCCTCCGGAAGGGCCGGCAATACCGGTTATGCCTATAGAAAAGTCGCTTTTGGCGATCTTTCGCACGCGTTCGCTCATCAATGAGGCTACTTGCGCCGACACCGCGCCTTTTTCAGAAATTATCCTGCGCGGGATCTTAAGGACCGATTCTTTGGCGGAATTACTGTATGTCACCAGGCCTAAAATAAAATATCCGGAACTTCCGGGTATGGCGGTAAGCAGGCTTGAAAGCAGACCCCCGCTGCAGGATTCGGCTATAGCCAGCGTCTTCTTGTTTTTAATGAAAAAATCATGGATCTGACGGATAGCCTTTGACATAATAAGTTATTATAGAGCGGTTTAAACCTATTGACAAGATAAGATTTTTAGCTATAATGATCACGTCTTCAGGGCAAGGTGACCTGCCTGTTTAAGGCAGGAATTCCTGACCGGCGGTTAAAGTTTTTAGGAGTAGCGCCCAATCCTATCGGAAGGATTGGCGTAAGCCCCTCCTGGCTTAAGCCCGCGAGCCTGCTTAAGGATTCTTAGCAGGCAGACCTGGTGAGATTCCAGGGCCGATAGTTCCGCGAGAAAAGCGGACATCAATCCATTCCCGCAAAAAGCGGGACACCCGGAAATCATATATGCCGGGGCGCATGACAGGATTGCATGAATAGTCTAGATAAGAGAAGATAGAGGTCTTCTATTATTATGCCCGGAGATGTTTTCCGGGTTTTGTTTTTTTCCGGTCCTAAGAAAGGGTATTATGTTCAATACTGTTGTGGAAATATTAGAAGATCTAAAACACGGCAAGATGGTCATCGTGGTTGATGACGCTGACCGGGAGAATGAAGGCGACCTGGTGATGGCAGCTTCATTCATCCGCCCGGAAGATATAAATTTTATGGCGAAGTTCGGGCGCGGGCTTATTTGCGTGCCTATGGAAGAGGAACGGTTGAATAAGTTGGATCTACAGATGATGCTTGAAAACGGGAGTTCCGGTAAAAAAGACCCTTTCTCAACTGCCTGGACTATTTCCGTAGACGCAAGCTCGGGAGTGACTACCGGTATTTCAGCTTATGACCGCGCGCGTACCGTAAAAGTCTTGATAGACCCGCAGAGTAAACCCGAAGACTTAGTCAGGCCCGGGCATATTTTCCCCCTGAAGGCGACTAAGGGCGGAGTATTAGTGCGGGCAGGGCATACCGAAGCGGCGGTTGATTTTATGCGTTTAGCGGGGCTTTATCCTTCGGGCGTGATCTGCGAGATCATGAATGACGACGGTTCTATGGCGCGCCTGCCGCAGTTGATCGAGTTTGCCGGCAGGCATCATCTTAAGATCTGCACCATCGCTGCGCTCATCGAATACCGCAGGCTTTTTGAGAAATTGATCGAGCGGGTCACCGAAACCAGCCTGCCTACGGAATTCGGCCGGTTTAAGCTGATATTATACCGCGACCTGACCAATAACCACCAGCACGTAGCGCTGGTCATGGGAGAGTGGTTTTCCGATGCGATCTTGGTGCGCGTGCATTCGGAATGCCTGACGGGCGACGTATTCGGTTCCTTGCGCTGCGATTGCGGCCGGCAACTGAAACGGGCGATGCAGATGATCGCCGAAGAAAAAAAAGGCGTCATCCTTTATATGAGCCACGAAGGCCGGGGTATAGGCCTGATCGATAAGATCCGCGCTTATGGCCTTCAGGATAAAGGGCTGGATACGGTCGAGGCTAACGAGGCCTTAGGGCATAAGGCGGATCTCAGGGATTACGGCATCGGAGCGCAGATCCTGGTCGACCTGGGGCTTAAAAATATACGGCTTCTTACTAATAATCCTCGAAAGATCGTCGGGCTTGAAGGGTACGGGCTTAAGGTCGTAGAGAGGGTCGCTATCGAAATCGAGCCTAACGACACTAATTATAACTACCTTAAGACGAAGAAAGACAAGTTGGGGCATCAGCTGAGTATATAAAATGGCTTTAAACTCTAAATCCGAAATACTAAATCCTAAACAAATCCTAATGCCTTAAATCCCAATGTCTTAAACTGATGAGTTTATGATTTTAAACATTTGGATTTTGAAATTGTTTAGAGTTTAGAATTAGGATTTAGGATTTGATAATAAGAAAGGAGTAGTATATGGTTAAAGTATTGGAAGGCAGTATGATCGCAAAGGGCAGGAAGTTTTGTCTGGTGGCGTCACGCTTCAATGATTTCGTGACCAAGGACCTGATCTCCGGATGCCAGGATACATTGGTCAGGCACGGAGCGGATGAAAAAGACATCACCTTGGCTTGGGTCCCCGGAGCTTTTGAGATACCGGTGGCGGCGCAAAAATTAGCAAAGACAAAAGATTACGACGCGGTGATCTGTCTTGGGGCGGTCATCCGCGGTTCAACGCCGCATTTTGATTACATCGCGGCGGAGGTATCAAAAGGTATAGCTAAAGTTTCGCTTGATGCGGGGTTACCGGTAGTTTTCGGAGTGATCACCGCCGATACCATCGAGCAGGCGATCGAGCGCGCCGGGACTAAAGACGGAAACAAGGGTAGGGATGCCGCTTTATCCGCCATCGAAATGGCGAACCTTTTAGAGAAGATAAAGTAGGCTGGAAAGTTCCAGAGTGGGAATCCCTGGAATACAATTGAAGAGGTGAAACCTTTAGTGTCGTTTAAGCAATGTTGTAAGGTTTCTCCTTTGGAGATTGGTTCAGGCGTAGGAGAGGTTTAACCCTGTCCTACGATAAAAGGATGAACAAGGGTAGTTTAAGATGAGAAAGCGCACACGGGCAAGGGAATTCAGTTTACAGGCTCTTTACCAGGTCGATATTGCCGGAGGCACTGCCGAAGCCGCTTTGGACAATATCTGGCAGGCGCATCAGGCAGAACAGGTGGAAGATGAAATAAAGAGTTTCGCTACCGAGTTAGTCTGCGGAGTAGTGGAAAACCTGGATCCTATCGATAAAAAAATAATTCAGTATGCTGCTAATTGGAAACTTGAGCGCATGGCGGTAGTGGATAGGAATATCCTCAGGCTTGGAGGTTTCGAACTTTTATTCCGCAAGGATATCCCGCCGAAAGTCTCCATCAACGAAGCGGTCGAGCTCGCCAAGAAATATTCCGATAAGGAAGCGGCTAAATTCGTAAACGGCATACTGGATAAGATAAAAATTGAGGCCGGAAGATGAGATTTGCCGACTTGCATTTACATACCGTTTACTCGGACGGGACATATACGCCGCTTGAGATCATCCGGGCAGCTCTCAAGCATAGCCTTTCGGCTATTGCCATAGCCGACCACGATAACGTAGACGGCATAGACGAGGCTTTTGAGGCGGGGTCAAAAGAAGGCGTCGAGGTCATCCCGGCGATAGAATTAAGCGCCGAGTATGAAAACTCCGAGCTGCACATCTTAGGTTATCTTATCGATCATAAGAGCCGGGAGCTTGCCCAAAAGCTGGGTTTCTTAAGGCAGAATCGCATAGAGCGTATTTATAAGATCGCGGGTAAATTAAAAGAACTGGGCCTGGATTTAAAACCAGAATCCGTCTTTAGCCTGGCAGAAAATGCCACGGTAGGCAGGCTTCACGTCGCCCGCGCCATGGTAAAAGAAAAGCTGGTCGGTTCGACTTACGAGGCCTTCAATAAATATATCGGAGACAAATGCCCGGCTTATGTCTGCGGCTTTAAATTCACCCCGCAGGATGCGATAAATCTGATCCGCAGTTCAGGAGGAATCGCGGTATTGGCGCATCCCTATACCCTGCATAACGACGAGCTTATACCGCAGCTTGTCTCATACGGATTAGGCGGACTGGAAGCGTATTATCCGGAGCATTCCCAGGGGATGGTAAATTATTATTTGGGATTAGCCGCAAAATTAAATTTATTGGTGACCGGAGGTTCGGATTGCCACGGTAACGCAAAACCGGAAGTAAAGATAGGCACCTTTAAGGTCCCTTATGAACTGGTGGAAAAGTTAAAAGAAGCAAAAAGAGGCATGGGTTGAACATGGATATCCATAAAAAATATATGGAATTGGCGCTGCGCATGAGCCTTCGGGCAAAAGGCGCGACCAGCCCCAACCCCATGGTCGGAGCGGTGATAGTCAAAAAGGGCAAGATCATAGGCCGGGGGTATCATGAAAAAACCGGCTTGCCCCACGCGGAGGTATTAGCTTTAGATGAGGCGGGTAAAGAGGCAAGAGGAGCTGTTTTGTATGTGACGCTTGAGCCCTGCACGCATTTCGGCCGCACGCCTCCTTGCGTGGATAAGATCATAAGAAGCGGCGTCAAAGAAGTAGTCATAGGAATAATAGACCCCAATCCTCTTAATAACGGCAAGGGGGTGCGGATATTGAGGCAAAATAAGATAAAAGTCACAACGGGGGTCCTTGAGCCGCAAATAAAAAAAATAAACGAGGTCTTTATAAAATATATCACCAAAAAGACCCCTTTTGTGACGGTGAAGGCGGCTCAATCATTGGACGGCAAAATCGCCACCCATAGCGGTAATTCCAAATGGATAACTTCCGATAAATCGCGCGCCTACGCTCATCGCCTGCGCGCCGGATATGACGCTGTCATGGTGGGGGTAAATACGGTCTTAAGGGATAATCCCCTGCTTGACCCCTGGTTTTTAAAAAGGCATCCCGTTAAGATAATCGTAGACAGCCAATTAAGTACTCCCCAGGGCGCCAGCCTATTTTCTAAAAAAAGCTCGGTGATCATCGCCACCTTGCCGATCGCCCCGGGTCAGGAGACCGAGAACAGAAAGATCCTGGAGGCGCAGGCTAAGATCCTAGAAGTAAAAGAAAAGGCCGGGCAGGTCGATCTAAAAGATATGATGCGCAAATTAGCGCGGCTTGGAATAACCAATATCCTTGTCGAAGGCGGGGGCACCCTGATCGGAAGCCTCTTTGACGAAGGGTTGGTAGATAAAATCCTATTTTTTATCAGCCCGAAGATCATCGGCGGCAAGGAAGCGATCAGTTCTGTGATGGGAAAAGGCATCGCGCGGGTGGATAAGGCGATCAAATTAAAAGAGATGAAATTAAAACGTTTCGGCGAAGACCTTCTCGTTGAGGGTTATATTTGATATGTTCACGGGGATCATCAAAGAATTGGGGCAGGTAAAGAGCATATCCAGAAGAGCAAAGGCGGCGCTTCTTGAGGTCTGCGCTAAACAGGTAGCCGCGGATGCCTCGATCGGGGACAGCGTATCGGTAAACGGCGTGTGCTTAAGCGTGATCGAGAAAAAACCCTCTTCGCTTGCGTTCGAGGTGATGGAACATACGTTTAAGACGACTAACCTGGGGCAGTTGCGCCCGAGAGATAGAGTGAATTTAGAAAGCGCCTTAAAAATGGGCGATAAGGTCTCCGGGCATTTTGTAAGCGGGCATGTTGATTGCACCGGGATAATCCGCAGGAAGCAATATATCCGCGGCGATCTCAGCCTTGAAATCACGGTTTCGCCCGCGTATTCAGGGTATATCCTGGATAAGGGCTCGGTCTCTTTAGACGGCATCAGCCTGACAATAGCCCAAAAAAAATCCGGCGCCTTTTGCGTCTTTATCATCCCGCATACCTTAAAGAATACTACCTTAGGTTTTAAAGGGCATTCGGATAAGGTGAATGTGGAATTCGATATGCTGGCAAAAAGCGCAATTTCTAACGCCAGATCTTAAAAAAACAGAGTTATGTTTTTAGAATCTTTTCGCGTTACTAGCCTTGCTTCGGCCCAGATATTTATCCTGGGGGCGGTAGGATATTTTTTGGTCAAGAAAAATATCCTCAGCGAGACAGGATTGAATTCCATATCGCGCCTGGTGATAGAATTGACTTTGCCGGCCTTGATCTTCTGCCAGCTGATAAAAGATTTCAGTTTTTCTCTTTATCCGCGCTGGTGGGCCTTTCCTTTATTAAGCATAGGCGTAAATTTCCTCGGCCTGGCGGCAGGGTTTTTATTCTGCGGATTAGTCAGAAAGGGCGATTTCAGGCTGCAGTTTTTAAGCGCGGTCACGTTTCAGAATTCAGGGTATCTTCCGCTTGCCTTGATCGCGGCGCTTATCCCTCAGGATAAGGCCGGGCCCATGCTGGTCTACTTATTCTTATTCCTCATCGGTTTTAACCTGACTACCTGGTCGCTGGGGGTGTATATGCTTACTTTTACCCGGGCCAGGCGATTCGCCCTGGGGAGCCTTTTTAGCCCTCCGGTGATAACCGCGTTCTTGAGCCTGGTGATAATTTTTCTGGGACTAAATAGATTCATCCCGCATACTTTGATAAAGCCCCTGCGTATGATCGGCGATTGCACCCTTCCTTTAGCTTTATTGGTGGTAGGAGGAAACCTGGCGGCAGTCCGTTTAAAGGGAGCGGATAAAAAGGCGGTATCCTTAATGGTCTTAGCCAAGTTGATCATTCTGCCTGCCTTAGCGCTTTTATTTGTGGTCAAGTTCGACCTGGCGCTGTCATTAGGGATGTTGATCCTGATCGAGTTCGCCATGCCCCCGGCGACATCCCTGTCATTGATCATCCGGCATTATAAAAAAGACGATCTATTTATCAGCCAGGCGGTATTCTGGGGCCATATCTTAAGCCTGGTGAGCGTGCCCGTATTCTTAAGCCTTTATTTTGCGATCAAGGGGATGCCGTGAGCAAAGATATCACAAAAAACCGCAAGGCCTTCAGGGACTACGAAATTTTAGAGACCATGGAATGCGGCATAGAGCTTAAGGGCTCGGAAGTAAAATCCCTGCGCGCGGCAAAGATGAATCTGGAAGACAGTTTCGCGCGCATTGAAAAGAGGGAAGTTATATTGTATAATACGCACATAAGTGCCTATGCCCAGGCAAGTTATCTTAATGCCGAGCCCCTGCGCCCAAGGAAGCTTTTATTGCACCGCAACCAGATAGACAAGCTTGAATTGGTGATAAAGCAGCGCCGGCTGACTTTGGTGCCGCTTAAGGCATATTTCAACGACCGCGGCAGGGCCAAGATCGAACTTGCTTTATGCAAAGGTAAAAAATTATATGACCGCCGCCAGGACGTCAAACGTAAAGAAGCTGACCTGGCTATAAGAAGGACTTTAAAAAACAGGCGAAAGTATTGACGGAGAAAAAACATGCCTAAGAAAAATAAGCTCACGATATTTTGGAGGCTTTACTGGATCAGGATATTGGTCGTTACGGCTATTACGCTTTTAGCCATATCCGTGGCGATCATGCTCTATCGCGGTATCAATGAATGGGGGAGCATAGACGCTATCACCAAGCAGCATACCATTGCCAGTTTCCCCTTCCAGTTTTTCGTTATGATCATCAGCGTTTTCTTTTTCGGGCTGATGTGGATAGTCATCGGCAGGGGCGGGATAGGCGGCGGAGGGATGTCGTTTTTAAAGCCCGTAAAAGCTCCGGTAAGGGCCGATGAAATAAAGGTCCATTGGAATGATTTCATCGGGATGGAAGATGTCAGGCAAGAAGCGGAAGAGGTAGTCAGGCTTATCCGGGACAGGACCGCATTTGAAAGAAGCGGCGCCGGCATCTTAAAAGGGGTCTTATTATTAGGGCCTCCGGGATGCGGTAAGACTTATCTGGTAAAAGCTATCGCTACCGAGACGGACCTGCCTTTTCTTTCCGTCTCCGGTTCTGAATTTACGGAAATGTATGTGGGGGTAGGCGCAGGAAGGGTGCGCAGGCTTTTTAAACAAGCCAGGGAGCTGGCTTCGCTTGAAGGCGGCTGCATAATTTTCATCGATGAGATCGACGCCGTGGCTACCGCCCGGGTCTTAAAGGGCAGGGCCGGCCATGAAGAAAGAAATTCGACCCTCAATCAGTTATTGGTCGAGATGGACGGGCTGCGCGGCAGGACGGATAATATCGTGGTTTTCGGAGCTACCAATATGGCGGAACAGCTGCTTGATACTGCCCTCCTTCGGCCCGGAAGATTCGACCGCAAGATCGTAGTCGGCCTGCCGGATAACGCAGACCGCAGGAAGATCTTCGAATATTATCTATCAAAAGTCAACCATGATAATAATTCTATCGACTTGGATAAGCTTGCGCGCGCGACCGTAGGCGCTTCGCCCGCGGAAATAGCCAACATCGTCCAGGAAGCGGTGATCATTACGCAGCGCAACAGAAAAACCAAGCTTACCCTGCAGGAAATAAACGAGGCCAGGGAGAGGATATCTTTAGGCATAAAACGAAAATTCACCATGACTGCCGAAGAGAAAAAGCGCCTTGCCTTTTATGAAGCGGGGCACATCCTGGTGGCTTATCTTCTGGTGCCGACAAAGGACGTTTTTAAAGCCACGATCATTCCGCGCGGAGAAGACATCGTATCTACCTTCTTGACCGAAAAAGAAGAAGTGCTCAGCCAGGACAAGAACCTGCTTCTTGCGGAATTGCGCATCGCCTTGGCAGGCCATGCCTGCGAAAAGGTCAAGCTCGGGGTGACTTCCAATATCGCCGATAAAGACCTGAAAAAGGCCACGGAGCTTGCGCATAATATGGTCTGGCGCTGGGGCATGGGTAAATCCGGGCACGTCGGGTGTTTTGATGATCGCAGCGTTACTCATCTCATAGCCGAATCTCTGGACAGGGACCTGGATGAGCTGATTACCTCCTGTATCGAGGAGATAAATCTACTGTTGCGCGAGAACTGGAATATCGTAGAGGCCATCGCCCAGGAGCTCATTGCTAAAGAGGAGCTCGATTATGACCAGATAGAAGAAATATTCAAGAAATTCGGTAAAACCCGCCCGGATAAGGAAGTAGTCAAGATCCAGGAAAAAAAGATCATCAAGACCGGGGTCAACTGGGATGACGTCATCGGCATGGAAGAGACCAAGCAGGAGGCGCATGATCTAGTCGAGTTGATCAAGGACAGGGCGCGCCTGCAGAAAGTCGGCGGCAGGATCATCAAAGGCATGCTTATGTTCGGGCCTCCGGGATGCGGAAAGACGTATCTGGCAAGCGCCATGGCTACGGAATTCGGCCTGCCCTTTTTATACAAATCCGGCTCGGAATTCATCGAGATGTACGTAGGGGTAGGGGCAATGCGTATCCGCAGGATGTTTATCGAGGCCCGGGAGCTTGCGCGCGTGCACGGCGGCTGCATCATTTTCCTCGATGAGATCGATGCCGTCGGAGGCAGGCGTTCTTCGGACAGGGGCAGCGGCGGACAAGCCGAACATAACCAGACGCTCAACCAGCTTTTGGTCGAGATGGACGGCCTTAAAGAAAAATATAACGACTATAATATCGTTGTGATCGGGGCTACCAATATGCCCGAAGAGCATTTCGACCAGGCCCTACTTCGCCCCGGAAGGTTTGACCGCAAGATCTATATCTATCCTCCGGCGGAAGAAGAACGCAAGCAGCTCTTTGAGTATTATCTTTCCAAGCTGCAATACGATAAGCAATCGGTGAATATCGAAAAGCTTGCGCGGGTGACCGTATATTATTCCGCCGCGGATATCGCTAATCTTATCCACGAAGCGGCTATCCTTTGCGTGCGTAATAAAAAAGAATGTCTTGGCATAGCGGAGATCAGCGAAGCCCAGGAGCGCATCGAGTTGGGGCTGCGCCGTAAGATCAAGCAGCTGCCGCAGGAAAAAGAGGCTACCGCCTATCATGAGGCGGGGCATGCGATAGTCACTTATTTATGCCAGCCTAAAAAGGATTCGTTCAAATTGAGCATCGTCCCGCGCATGCGTTCTTTAGGCGTGAGTATTTCCGGACGCAGCGAGTCGGCTCATTTCAGCAAAAAAGAGGCCTTAAGCGATATCATGTGTTCTTTAGGCGGATACGCCGCCGAGAAGATCAAATATGATAATACCGGAGCCGGCGTTTCTTCAGATTTCGAGCGCGCCCTTACTGTCGCCCATTCCATGGTCTATAATTGGGGCATGGGAGAAAGCGGCTATCTGGGTAATTTCGACGCCTTATGCATGACTTCCCGCTCGGATGAGCAGATGATCTCAGAATCGATGAAGGCAAAGCTGGATGAGGATGTGCAGAAGATCCTGCATGATTGCCTGAAGGAGACCGAGGCTTTATTGACCCGCGAGCGGCCATTGATGGATAAGTTATCCGCGGAATTACTGCAAAAAGAAGAGCTTAACCATGACCAGATCGAGGAGATCTTCAGATCCTTTGGCAAGAGCCGCCCGCTATCGTATTAAAGCGGCGGCGATCATGATACTTTTCCTTTTTCTTTGCGCCGGGTGCGAGAACGCAAAGTTCGTTACAAGGGAAGAGCTCATAAGCCTCCTGCCCGAGGTCTGTAAAAATAAATACCAGGCCTACGTCACCACAAAGGCCGTCGATGATACGCTCTGGGTGTATCTGCCCTATAACTCTGCCGGCAGGATGGGAGATGCGCTCACAAAGATAAACGGCAAGGATCTTTATCTGGACTTTGAAATGACCTGCCTTAATCCTTACCGGGTGAAGGACCCGGCGGAGTTGAAGTTCCTTATCCAGAAGGTGCTTAAGGAGGTGCGCGGCCTATTGTTGCGCAGCAGCCGGCCGTATAAGTTTTTCGTACTGGTAGCCTCCGATGTTTTTTCTTCGATCAACTCGACTGACCAGTGGTTTGTGGGATATTTCGATGACCTTGACAAATACCGCGTGTGCCTGGATTTTTCCGGGGAAGGATACAGCCGCCTGGCATGGCACCGGGAGAAAATAGGTTTCAAGGTCAATGAAAGAGGGGACAGGGTGCCCAAGTCTTTTTTTGACATAGAGGGCAGCCACGTAGATTATCGCGACATGACCCTTGAGGAATTCGTGGATAAACAGATCGTCTGGCGCATATACAAGAGGTTTACTATAGATTACTATAAGGTCCCTTTCAATTTGACGAGGATTGAGAGGGAAGACGAGGTGATAAATATCGTAAAAAAAGTGCTGGCGGCTTATGATTTCAGGGGGTTCGATAAGCTTTATCTAAGAGACCGTTCTGTGGCTATCGATAAAGCCCAAATACGCACGGATACAAGCAGCCTGCGGCGTGAAGTGGACAGGCTTAATCTAGACATCGATACCGCCGACAGGTTATTAGAGGAAAGGATGAAAAGGGCCGGCGAAGATACGCCTTATCATATAGGAAGCCTGTTGGAGGATATAGATAAATACCGCGTTTCAGAGACTAAGCGTAAGCCGGCTTTTTAGAGGCGTTCTTTGATTTTTTGGGGGTGAAAGGGTTCGACTTAGGTAAGCTCAAGTAAAAGCAGCATGCCGCGGACGCAGGGTGGGCCGCGTTAAAAATCCTTGCACAATATAAACGCAAACGAGCGTTTGATAGAGACTGCTGAAGCAATCGTTGCTCCTATCATGGAAGCTCCTTCAGTCGGTTCAGAGAGCTTGCTCTCTACCGCTGATGCTTCTTTAGGAATGGCGGCTGCTCCGGTGGTTTCACCAGTTCTCGCCCACTAAGGTGAGACCACTTGTTCATCTTGCCTGGCGATGAATAAGTGCCGACTACAGGCTAGTCCTGCCAGCGTGCCTTTAGCTGTCGGGATGAAGCATTGAAAGGACCGCTCCCGTCAATCCTGTCTGCCGGAGTGCCGGGGGTTAAATTAAAAGACAGTCTAAGCATGTAGTGGCTCTTATTTAGTTACTTAGGGACGCCGGTTCAATTCCGGCCACCTCCACCATCGTTTTCATTAATGAAAACGATGGTGGATGCCGAAACAATGTGTTTCGGCGCCACAAACACTTCTTATGCAAGCGGTTTAGTGAGCGGAGTGCATACAAACACTTCTTATCATTAATGAAAACCATGGTGCCTGCCTGCCGTCAGGCAGGGATGCCAAAACGGAAGTTTTGGCGCCACTAAAATTTTTTTCTGACAACTTTTCTTCAATTATTAAGCGAGCGAGAATCAATGCAAAAATCAAAAGTTAAAACTAAAAATCACAATTTAAAATTTTGGGTTTTAATTTTGCCTTTTACCTTTTGCCTTTTGAATTTTACTGGCTGCGCTACTGCCCCGAAAAAAGAGAATTTGCCGACATATTATTTAAACGGCACAAGTTATGTTCCCCTGGTTTCGCTTTGCGATATAAATAACATAAGCCTGCAATACGACACTTTTTCAAGGGCTTTAAGTTTGACCCGCGATTCCCATAAAATAGACCTTATGGTGGGGGAAAGGATGATATTGGTCGACGGATCGCCAAAAGAGCTCAGGTATCCGGTGGATTTTTATCAGGGGACGGTTGTGGTGCCCCGCAGATTCAGGGAGCAGGTTTTAGATG
>JAFGET010000175.1 GCA_016931435.1 Candidatus Omnitrophota bacterium | reverse complement strand
TCTCCTGGAAGCCTATCTGTCTCACCGGCCTGCTGAATTTGAATTCATAGGTATTTACCTGCCCGGTGATGAAGACTGCGGGCGTAGAATCAAAATAACAGCTTGCGATACCGGTGATCAGATTTGTCGCTCCGGGGCCGCTTGTGGCCATGGCTACCGCAGGGATACCTTTTACGCGGGCGTAACCTTCAGCCGCAAAAGCAGCAGCCTGCTCATGATGCATAGAAACCGTCTTGATATCTTTCCTTCCGTAAGCAGAATCGAGCAGGTGGATTATCGCGCCTCCGCATATCTCAAAGATATGGGTTACTTTTTCTTTAACCAGGAAATCTAACAGGTAATCGGATAATTTCATTTTAAGAATAAAGTCTTATATTATTGCTAAACCAGCGCAGCATCTTATCTATGCCCTGCTTCAAATCATGCCTGGGTTGCCATTTTAAAACGTCTTTTGCCTGCGAAATATCTGCCTGCCAAAAGGCAGGCTCTGGGCGGGTATTTAGAGCTCCCCACTTTGGCTTTAGTTTGTAGCCGCAGGACCTGGCGACTACGCCCAATACATCAGAAATGCTTTTTTGCCTTCCGGAACCGATGTTGATTATCTGGCCAAACTCAAGACCGGCCGGCCTGAGCATAGCCTTTAAAAACGCATCCAGTACATCTTCGATAAAGACAAAATCCCTCACGTTACGCGGCGAAGAAAGGGCGGGGCGTTTTTTTCTTAAGGACGAAATTATTATATGCGGCATGAGCCTCCTTCCGTCTTCATAATATCCGTAAGGAGAAAAAAGCCTCAGGGTGACTATGGGCAGTTTTTCTTTCTTTGCCAAGGCTATGCAGAACAAAGTAGCTGCGGCTTTGGCGGCGCCGTAATCAGTGACCGGCTCAAGAGATTGATCTTCCCTCATCGGCTTATTTTTCAGCCCATATTCGGAAGATGAACCCGTATTAATAAAAAGGCGAAAACCTGTCCTTGCGCACGCCGAAACTAAATTCATAGTCCCGGTTAAATTGGCAGCGAATATTTTATCGCTTTCTGTCTGGTAGGGATGCCCTCCATAAGCGGCGCTATGCAGTATGAATTCCGGCTTAATGCGCCTGATGGCTGCCTTTAATTTTACGTCATCAGTAAGGTCAAGGCGATATTGCCGAACATCACCCATAATATCAGCGATCCTCCAGTTATCCGAGCTTTTGCGCGTAAAAATATACGCCTTTGCCCCTAAATTAAGGCAATAACGCAAAAGATTCGCCCCCACAAATCCCGTAGCCCCGGTAATAAGCACTTTCCTATTTTTTAAACTCATAATTCTTTTACCATATTGTCTTTGGCAGCGTAAGAACCCGGGAATACTTTCCTGGCTTTCGCCTGGGCAAAAAGCCTTTCTTTTATAGTGGGATAATTTTCAGCGTCAAAATGCATCAAGGCCATGCTTTTGACAGCTGCTTTCTTGGCTACATAACCGGCCTCTTCGGGATTAAGATGAGGCCATTTATTGTTAGACTGCCCGGGCTTATAAGAACATTCCGTTATGAACAGATCCGCTCCCCGGGCTAACTCAAATAAATTCCTGCATATTCCCGTATCAGTGCAGTAGCTCAATATTTTATCTTCTATATTAAAACGGTAGCCGTAACATTCTGACGGGTGCTTGAGTTTTAAGGACCGCATCTTAAGCGGTAAGAATGAACCCTTCCGCAGCTCATAAAGCCTGACCTTTATCTTCAGCTTATTGAAAGGCAGCGAATACGGCGGATTGATGATGGTCTTTAGCCATTTCTTTAAACCCGGCGGCCCGTAAATATCGATCCCCTGAGAAAAAACAAATTTATTCAACGCGTGCAGCCCGATAATATGGTCAAGGTGGAAATGGCTCAAAAAAAGATAGACCGGTTTATCCGCCTTGATGTATTTGTCGACCTTATAAATACCGTAACCGGCATCCAAAATGATATATTCTTTTTTTGATTCTACGAGAACGCAGACGGTATTGCCCGTATCAGTATCATACCAGCCGTTAGTGCCTAAAAATATTATTCTCATAAAGAAAAATACCCCTTATACCAGACGGCAGTCTCAGCTAATCCCTGACGAAGGCTATACCGCGGCTTCCATCCCAGGAGTTTTCTGGCTTTTGCCGAAGAAAGATACTGGTGCCTTATCTCGTACTTGGCCTGGTTCAATATCTTATAATCAGGCTTTCCCCCTATCACCTCATAGAGCAATCTCAACAGTTCTGTCACGCTCAGGGGGTTTTCGTAACTGAAATTAAAGGCCTCCCCAAGAAGCTTCTGCCCGAGTAATTTCTCCGCTAAAAGGAGATACCCGTTGACGATATCCTTGACGTAGATATAATCGCGGGTGAATTTACCGTCGCTGCGTATGTAGAGAGTCTTGCCGGAAAACGCGCACCTTATGGCGTCCGGAAGAATACGCGAAAAATTAAAATCTCCCGGGCCGAAGATATTCCCGCAGCGCGTGACTGCAACAGGCAACCCGTAAGTATGGTAATAGGTATTGGCGATAAGATCGGCACAACTTTTGGAAGCGTCATAAGGATGATCCCCCCGTAGAGCGGCATTTTCTTTATAGGGCAGTTTTTTGTGGCTTCCGTAAGCCTTATCGCTGGAAGCCAAAACGATCGCCTTGACGCAGGAGTTTTTACGCGCGGCCTCAAGGATATTCCAACTGCCGCATATATTGGAAAGAAATGCCCGGCGCGGATCTTTGTTACAGCCTTCCACCAGCGCCTCTGCGGCAAGATGAAAAATAACATTTATCCTGTGGCGCGAAATCAGCTTATGCATAACTTTGAAATCCGCTACGTCCGCCCTAACGCGGACGATCTTCGAATATTCATCACTGCTGAAAATCATATCTTTTCTTTCGGTTTTTATGTCTACGCCGAACACTTTACTGCCGCAGGAAAGCAGGGCTTTTGTCAAGTTTGACCCCAAAAAGCCTTCATATCCGGTCACTAAGACTTTACGTTTATCCCAAAACTTCCTGTTCAAGCTTACTTTTTCCATACCTGCCAAGGAGCCTTTCCCTCCGACAATAAGCCCTCCAACTCGATCTTATCCCGCAAAGTATCCATGCATTTCCAGAAACCGCCGAACCTGTAAGCGTTCAACTGCTTGTCTTGCGCCAGGCGCTCTAAAGGCTGCCTCTCCCATACCGTGCGGTCGCCGTCCTTAAGATAATCAAAAACCCGGGGCTCAAGGACAAAGAATCCGGCATTGATCCAGGACCCTTCGCCCTGGGGTTTTTCTAAGAACGATTTTACGTTTCCCTGCTCATCGATATCCAGGATACCGAATCTTCCCGCGGTCTGTATAGTCGTTAAAGTAGCGGCTTTTTTGCTTTTTTTATGGTATTTCAACAAATCCTTTATATTTATATCGCAAAGCCCATCCCCGTAAGTAAGCATAAAAGGCTCATTCCCCAGGTATTTCTTGACCCGCAATAACCTGCCTCCGGTCATAGTTTCGATGCCGGTATCGACCAAAGTGACTTTCCATGGCTCAGAGGCGCTTGAATGAATATCCGTTTTATTCTTCGCCATATCAATAGTAATATCGCTCATATGCAGTAAGTAATGCGAGAAATATTCCTTTATGATATAGCCTTTATAACCCAGGCAGATGATGAATTCATTGAATCCGTAAGAAGAATAGGTCTTCATGATGTGCCAAAGGATCGGTTTCGCGCCTATTTCTACCATGGGCTTAGGGACGGTTTCTGTTTCCTCGGTTATCCTTGTGCCTCTGCCTCCGGCTAAAATGACTACTTTCATATTCGGCTCCTATTCTGGCGTATTGTTATTCTCTTTACCGCCCGTAGAGAGATCGTTCATAGAGATTTCCTTCTGGAAATGCTCGATTTCACGCCTCAGCTTTTCATATTCCTGTATCTTCCAGGTCAAAAACTTATGCGTCAGTTCTATTTTGGTCTTAATACCATGGGGTGTAAGCAAATAGGTATAGGCGAGCTTGTTTTTGGAGTTTTTGAAGTTCTTTATCTCAATAATCCCTTTGTTTAACAGGGCATTGAGCAGGAAATTGACCTTGCCCAGGCTGACTTCCAGCTTATGCGCCAGTGCCCGCTGGGTGATCTGCGGATTGACCTCAAGCTCCTTAAGCGCAAGGAGGGTCTTTTCTGAGTCTAATATGTCTAGGTGGTTATTTTTGTTTTGCATATGTTCAATATTTGAACATACTACCACAATTAGTCAAAAAGTCAAGGGAAATCGCCGGCAAAACTGATCTTAACCTCTTGCGATATAAATGAATTTGTTTCTGTAAGAATTGAGGTCTTTGATTAAAATGGAAGGGTGATACCGGCTTCTATTGCAGGGCTATCCAGTAAAGATTTAAAGCTTAAAAATGCCTCTGAATTTGCTGTCAAAAACTTCCTGGTCAATATAAGATTAAGGCCTAACGGCTCCCTTTCCCTGCTGATCAGTGAAATGCTTACCTTATTTTTATGTTTAAACAACAAATCGGCTTTGAATTCGATTCTTTGGAGCTTTTGCCTGCCGCGCTCGATCTGGAAGCTTATCCCAATTTTACGGCTGAATTTCCAGCTCCCATAGAGTGTAATGACCTTAGCCCTGACCTTGCCTTTTTCCTTTAAGCCGATACCTAAACGGTATTTTATCATACCCTGCTGGGGATATAAATTAGGGCTTTCTACCTGAACCCGGAAATCAAAACGCGACTGGGGATTACGGCCAAGTATATAAGTCAACTTGTTAGCCCGGTCGATCTGCCAATAACCGCTGAACTTCAAATTCTGCCTGTATTTAGTCTTGGTTTTTAAGTCTATTTTTTCATAACTATATGATATTTCTTGGTTTCTATTAAGCTGCCAGGATCCGCCAAAGACCAGGGCATCTTGTCCCAGCTTTCTCTTTACCATAAAAGTTATGCGGTTATACTCATCCGCCTTCCAGACGCCGGATAATCCCAAAACCTGAAAATGAGTTTGGCCGTTTAGGTCACGGCTCCTAAGTTCAAATACCAGGCTATCTTTAGCGACAGACATAATCTTACCCTTTAAAACAAGCTTTTTGCCTGGAGAAACATTATTGCCCTCGTCAAGGGTCAATACCAAATCGTGGTTTTTATCCAGGCTCCATTTCCCCTCAAGCCTTATTTTATCCTTAAGCCCCCACTCCCTGCGCCAAGAGGCCTTTTCGCGAAAAAGATAGATCAACCGGTTATTCCTATCGTTGACGAATTTTCCCCTGGGCGCAGACTTTTTTGCCCCGCGCTGAATGACCAATTGGTTCTCTTTGTTTATCGAATAAGAATTATTTGCCATCGAGAACTCCTTAAAAACGCAACAGTGCCCCGCCTTAAAAAAGATCCAGCCCTGCCGCCACTTTCTCCAAGCTATTGCTTTCTAAAGTCAAAGATGTGGCCAAAGACCTTTTTCCCGGCGCGTAATAGATATTTAAGGTCATCCGCGTCCCTCAAAGAAAATATCTTCCTTAATAGGAATTTCGGGTCAAAAGATACCTGATACATTGCCTGCGCGAACTCCATTACCTGTTCTTGCGAAAATGGGATCTGCATTATCGGTTGCTTCATATCATAATCATCCCAGTCCAGGCTCTTTAGCCATCCTTCTTTTTTGCATTCTTCAAAAAGCCGGCTGCCGGGATAAGGGATCACTACCGTTGCCTGCATGGTGTAAGCGTAACCCTTTTTAAGAAGCCAGCTGCCTAACTCAAGCGTCTTTTGGGCCTGCTCTAAAGTCTCCCATGGATAACCGAACATAATAGTAATATGCGGGTATAAGCCGCAACTTCTGGCTAACTTACAGCTTTCGATGATTGTCTCTACTTTTAAGTTTTTATTTAGCCTCTCAAGCGTAGTTTGATTTGCTGACTCTAAGCCAAAAAGTAAAAGCCTGAATCCCGCGTTTTTCATCAATTTATAATCTTGGGGGCTTATCGCCCCGAAACGCATATTACAGTCTAAATATATCTTTTTATGATAACCTCTCTTTATCATGCCCTGACAGAAATCACGCAGCCATTCTCCGACGGGAAAAGTGCCTGAATCATCCATGATCTCCCTCACCCGGTATTCGCCGATGATCTTTCCGATCTCATCCAAAACATTACTTGCCTGCCTAAGCCTGAATTCAGGATAAAGCAAAGGCCAGGAACAAAAAGTGCATTTACCCCACCAGCAGTCCCTTGCGCTCATAATGTAAGTGCCGGGAGTCCTCTTGTAATTTCCGTTTTTATAAGCGTAAAGCTGCCATTTGGTAAGGGCGCGGTCAATGAAAGGCGCGCAGTTAAGATCGTGGCCGAGCTTAAATTTACCGGTATTTTTTATCTGGCCGTTTTGGCGGTAATAGATGCCTGGCTCTAAATCCGTAACTCGTAACTCGTAACTAGTAACTCGTAATCTTTCAAGCACATTACACAAGTTCAACAATAAGAAATCGTAATCGCCGCCTGTCAACACATAATCGACCTGGCTGTTCTGAAAAGATTCTTGCGGTAAGGCCGTAACATGGTCTCCGAATAAAACACACCTGACACCTGATACCTGACACTTGATATTATCTATAATCTTCCAGTGTTGTTTGACTACCGGAGTTTTAGTCTCAAAAGCGATCAGATCCGGCTTTTCTTCTTTTATGATACTTATAAACTTTTCGTAAGGGATGTCTTCTGCGATACAGTCAAGCCAAAGGACATCGTGGCCTGCTTGCTTTAGCATCGTAGCAGCCGTTGCCGGGACGACCGGGTAAATATAAGTAGGCTCCTTGAAATACTGGAATTGGCGGTTCTGGGATAAAAGCGGGATACCTTTTTGAGGGTCGGCTAAGGGAGGATACGAGATAATTATCTTCATTCTTCTTTAAGTTTTATTGAAAAAAGGCCTTTAAGGAAATAAATGCCGTAACTGGTATGAGTGGCGATTATTGAGAAAAATATAAGCGGTGTAAGCCTTAGGTCCTTTTTCAGGCTAAAGATAAAGACAAGCAAGAGATAAAGCAGCAGCCCGGGTAAATAGAGCCACCTGACTGCCGGCAAAAACAAAGAGAAAAATCCCCCCAGAATAATACCTGCCACAAAAATGCTTGGGATAAAATATGCGGCCCTACGGGAAGTCTTGGGATAGCGCTTGACAAAATAACCGCGATGAAGGGCATAGCTTGAAACCTGCTTTAGGTGTCCCCTAAAAACCTCTCTGCGGTGATGATAGACCAGGACCTTCGGGTCATAAATTATTTTCTTTTTAAGGAAATCTGTTATCTCAAGGCATAATTTTGTATCTTCGCCCGGCCAGAATTTTGTATTGAATCCCCCCAGCTGCCGCATGACAGTCTTACGCACTAAAAAATTACAGGTAGGATAATCGTCTACTTCCCTTCTTTTCCTGGCAAGATAACGGTAAATAAAATCTCCGCTTACTAATACCGAGGCAAAGACCAGGCCGCTTGCTTTCTGCCTCAGATTATCATTCTCAGGCGTTATAGCCGGCCCGCCTACGGCAGCCACTTGCGGGTCTTCAAAAATTTTGACCGCGTGCTTTAGCCAACCAGTATGGGGGTAAGCGTCATCATCGATAAATGCCAGGATCTCGCCCTGGGCGTAATCTACAGCTTTATCTCTTTTTTCAGAAGGACCGACAGGGCCGGTAGGGATAATGCTTAGGCACCTTGCCCTCTCGGATGGGCAAGTGCCCCGCCCTCCTGCGGGGACAGTCTCGATCTCATCCGGCAGGATGATTATTTCAAAATCCGGATAATCCAGCTGCAGGCATTTAGCGACGCATTCTTCTAAATGCCTCTGCCATGTTTTTACTGCGATAATAATCGATACGGTCATAGTATTTTAATATATGCATGCGGTAAAAAACAGCCAGCGTATCGCGCAAAGTGACAAATATAGCACCCAACCCGATACGCCCATATCGCCTTTGGGTGTTTAATACTATCGGCGCCTCCGTGATCATAAACCCCAGATGATGGGCATTTACCAGGACCTCCAGGTCAAAAGCGAATTTTTTCACTAAGATCCTCGGCAAGACCCGGCGCAATACTTCGGACTTAAATAACTTTAATCCGGTCTGCGTATCATGGCAGGGAAGCTTAAATAAAACCCTTACCAAAAGATAATAAACCAGGCTTATAAGCCTGCGCTGCAAAGGATAATCCACTATTGAATTAGGGTGCATCTTGGAACCTATCACGATATCTGCGCGGTCCAGGCGCATAATGTCAAAAAGCGTCTGGATCTGCGCGGGGTGCAAATCCATATCCGCGTCCAGAAAGACTACGTGATCGCCGCTTAAGTAACGGAATGACTTTTTAAGCGCTCTGCCTTTACCCATATTAAAGGAATTCTTTCTGACGATAAGATTATGCGGATATTTTTCAAGGAGGGCACAGGCCTTAGCGTAAGTATCATCGGATGAGCCGTCATCAATGACCAAAAGTTCCCAGGCGCAGCCGAAATCATTAAAAGTCCTGGCGGTCTCCTCGATCCCGTGGGCAATGCGCTCTGCCTCATTATAAGCAGGCATGACTATAGATATCTTTCCCTTAATATTTTTCACTTTGTTTTTCTATTTGAATCTCCCCGTCCTTTAAGCCCGGGGATTCATCCCGAGCATAAAAAGCACGATTTCATTCATCCCGCTGGCTTCTGCCCGGGATTTCTGCGAGGGATTAAAAAAAGCGTAAAATGGATGATAAAAAGCAGCGCGGCATTTAAACAAAGGATAAGTTGCACGTAAATAATGCTGCCGCGCAAATACGAAATAGCAAAAAATTGAGCAAGGGTAAAAAAGGCCAGGTATTTTAAAAAACGCTTGTCGTCGACGGACAGAAAAAAGTAAATAAAAAGATAGAGCAGGCTATAGAGGCTCATCGAGATACTGAATAACCTGCCCAAGAAAACAGCCTCAGGGTAGGCTTTCCCGGTGAGTATCTTTAGCGCTAACCCCGGCAAAAGGTTATAGGCTAAAATAGCTAATAGGCAAAGGCCAAATACATATTTTAACGAC
>JAFGET010000174.1 GCA_016931435.1 Candidatus Omnitrophota bacterium | reverse complement strand
TTTGTCATTTACCAATTATTTTTTTTCTTCTTAATAAATGATGGTAGGCCTGCGCAAATCTGTGCGCTTCGTCGCGTATCTGACGGATAAGGTTTAAGGCCGGGGTATCTTGCGTCAATCTTATCGGTTTTCCCGAACCGAAAATATAAATATTCTCCCGGTCCTTGGCAATACTTGCTATGGATAGACTTAAACCTAAGCTTGTCAATTCTTTCTTCGCCGCGAAAAGATGCCCTTTTCCTCCGTCTATCAATACCAGGTCCGGCAAGCTGCGCTTTTCGCGGATGATCCTCGAATACCGCCTTGAAACCGCCTCCCTGATCATGGCGTAATCGTCGCTTCTTTCCACTGTTTTAATACGAAAGCGCCTGTAATTGTCCTTATCGGCTGCCCCCTGGTAAAAACTTACCATGGAAGCCGTAGCCTCTTTCCCCGATATATTTGCCACATCAAAAGCCTCGATCCTCTGAGGGATTTTTTTCAAGCCTAAGAGGTTTTTTAGGTCTTCCAGTCTATTGACGGCGGATTTTTCTTCGGCGTTACCGGCGATAACGCTTAAGGCCTCCAGCTGGTCGCGCAGCCTCGCCGCTTCTTCAAAATGCCTGGCGCGGGAAGCCGCCTGCATCTTATCCGATAAGTCCCGGGTCAATTCTGTGACCTTATGATCTAAAAACATCTTTAACCGCTCAATAGTTTCCTTGTAAAAACCGGAAGTGACCTTGCCTAAGCAGGGCCCGGGGCAAAGCCTCAAGCGGTAATAGAGACAGGCTGACTTGGGTAATTTCTTGCAGGAGCGAAAACCGAAGATCCTGCGTAATTCTTTTAAGGCTTTGCGCAAAAGGCCGGAATCGGTATACGGCCCAAAATAAAGCGCATTATCCTTTTCTTCGGCTTTTTTTCTCCTGGCTATAGAAACCAGCGGGAACTCTTCGTCGCTTATCTTGATAAAAGGAAAAGACTTATCGTCTTTTAAGCTGATATTATACTGCGGCTGGTAATCCTTTATCAGAGACGCCTCGAGTATCAAGGCCTGGTTTTCTGAAGGGCTAAGGCGGTATTCGATATCGCAGACTTTAGCCATCATAGCCTGGGTCTTCTCATTGAGCAGGCGGCTAAAATACGACTGCACCCGCTTTTTTAAAGACTTGGCCTTACCGACATAGATCACTTTGCCCGAAGAGTCTCTAAAAAGATAGACTCCGGGCAGATCCGGCAAACCCGCAATTTTATTCTTCAAGTCACCGATGTGCATTATAACATTAGGCCGCAAGAAAAAATACCCGGGACAAGACCCGCCCACGAAAACACTAAATTTATTCAGAGGGGCCGGTCGAGCTTCTCTTAAACAACCACTGCTTCAGTTCCCTTATCTCGGGAACCCGCAGGATGAGGCAAAAACACATGTAGGAGAGGCAAGCGGTAAAAATAGAGAGCCCTAAATTCATAAACTTATTCAGAGTGCCTGCGGATATGAAAAAAGTTTTGGCTACTGTATGGACTACCGCTCCCGTCAGAAGGCTGGCTAAGAAGATACGCAGGAAGGAATTGAACAAGGGCGGAAGCTTGAATCCGCTTATTCTTTTCTTCAATATGAAAAGTAGGATCAAAAAAGAACTTAACCCGGATAAAGAAGTAGCCAGGGCTAAACCGCTGATCTTCATAGGGAACATCAGAACGCAATTTAAGGCGATATTTATGATAAAGGCAAAAAAAGAAACCTTTGCCGGCGTTACGGTATCTTTTAAAGCAAAAAAACAGGACTGCAATACCTTCACCGAGCCGTAAGCAAACAGGCCGATACTATAAAAAAAGAGGACCTCGGAGGTCTTATCAGCTGAATAGATATCGAATCTGCCACCGAAAAAAAGACTGGAAATTATCTGCCTGGATAAGACCATAAAACAGACCGAAGCAGGCAATAGCGTAAAGAATACCGCGCGCAGCCCGAAAGAAGCGCTCAAGGTAAAGTTTTTACGGTCTTCTTCCAGCGCCTGTACGGATAGAGTAGGCAAGAGCGCCTGGGAAAGGGCGTTAGAGAATATCCCTATAGGGAACTGGATGATGCGGTAAGCAAAATAAAGGATTGCTACCCCTCCCTCTCCCACGATAAAAGCCAGGGACCCGAAAATAGAATCCGCGAAATTATTCAACTGATAAATACAGGAACTGAAGACCCTGGGTAACATCAAAGCCATAATAGACCTTGCCCCGGGGTGTTTTAGGCCGCAGGCAGGATTAAAGCGAAAACCCTTCCTGTAAAGCATGGGGACTTGTACCAGAAGCTGTAAAGACCCGCCCACTAAGATGCCTGTGGCCAGGCCTTTTATGCCCTCTCCGTAAAGCAAGGCAAAGACAATGATGGAAATATTAAGCAAGCACGGAGCAAAAGCCGGGATACTGAAATGCTTGAGGGAATTCAAAATCCCCATGGAATAAGCGCTTAATCCGATAAGCAATATATACGGGAAAATAATGCGGTTTAGCTTGATAGTCACCGCTAATTTATGGGGGTCGGCGATAAAACCCGGGGCGATCAACCGCACCAGTAAAGGCGATAATAGTATCCCTAAAAGCGTGATCGCCGATAATACTACCAAAAGGATGTTTAAAAATACACCCGCCAGCTCCCAGTATTCTTGCCGGGTGTGCTTTAGCTCATATTCGCTCATTACCGGCACAACCGCGGCATTAGTCGCGCCCTCTCCTACGAAATCACGCAAAAGATTAGGGATACGGAAAGCGATCACAAAAGCCTGGGCGTAAATATAGACTCCGAATAGGCGCGCGATCACCACATCGCGGATAAAACCCAGTATGCGCGAAATTAAAGTAGCCAGGCTGATTATGCTTGCGGATTTAAAAACGGCGCGGTTGGAATTGTCTTGGGGGGATTTGCCTGTTGACATAATTATGTAATTATGTTATAAATAAAAACCTGATTGAAGTTAGCTCCGCGCATAAACACTCGAAAACATTGTTTAGGTTTTCTCGCATGCGCGGAGTAAATTCGCGCTTATAACTTACGTCGTCCGGTCAACGGACTTCCGTAAGTTATGCGCTCATTTAGGAGAATCAAACATGCCACGCAGAAAAGCTTCCGTAAAAAGAATACGCGTAGATAAAAAAAGAAAGCTGCATAATCTAAAGATCAAGCAACAGCTGAAAAAAACACTGAAGAAATTTAATGAACTTCTATCGGCTAAAAACATCGAAGAAGCTAAAAAACAGATCCAAAAAGTATATTCCTCCCTGGATAAGGCCGCAAAGAAAAAGATCATACATCCTAACCTTGCCAGCCGCAAGAAATCACGCTTAAGCAAAAGGCTGCTTAAAACGCACACAGCCTGACCACAAGCCTTTCCAGCGCATAACCGGGCTTAAGCTTTCCGGTCTTTATCTGGATATCGCAATCCAGCATCAGCCTGATCTTCTTCCTAAGCTTTAAAGGGTCGTGGGTATCCCTTTCATAGACATGCCTTAACCCCCCCAATATGCGTTCCGGCCTTTCTCCAGCGCTTAAGAGCTGATTGAGCGTCCTAAGGGCTGAATCCGCCCTCTTTAGATCTATCTGCCG
The DNA here is from genome assembly GCA_016931435.1 of Candidatus Omnitrophota bacterium. Taxonomy (GTDB): domain Bacteria; phylum Omnitrophota; class Gorgyraeia; order Gygaellales; family Profunditerraquicolaceae; genus JAFGET01. Next base: position 9,823 of record JAFGET010000174.1, on the reverse strand, counting down.
GCTTAAAGAAAAGGTATCCAAACGCTGCGGCTCCTTAAAACGCGATATCTGGCAACGGCCGGCCAGGCTTTCTATAAACCTGGCGTTTTTTTGATAATCTTCCATATCCAAAACCAGCAACGTTCCGGATACCGGCTTCTTTACGTAATCCGAAAGAAATTCCCTTATATTTTCTTTCAGGTCTTGCGCCTGCTTGACTATCAGGATCCTTTTTTTTGACTTGACCGGAAGGCAGAGTAGTCTTTTTTGCAGCTCCTCTAGCTCCAGATCTTTTGCGTAGAGGACGTCCGTATTGAATGCCTCCAGGCCCCGGCTGATAAAATCCTCTTTCAAGCGCTTAAGTCCGGCTTCCTTGGAGGGGTTATCCTGGCCGATAAATAAAAATACAGAATTTTCTTTCTTTAACATGGGGCCTTGAGCTTTAAGATCACCACTGTTCGACAGTGCGCTCAACGATGCGGCGGGCGAGGTCATTTATGGCTTCGGGGACTGCTTGCGCGTCGGTCTTTTTAGTCGCGCTGGGCGTAGTGGAAGCGGTGGTAAAATATGTGTAGTCTCCGGTAAAATTCTTTTCTTCCCACACCAACTTATCTTCTTTTGTATCCCAGAGCGCGATATTTACCAATATATTCATACGGTATTCGGCTATTTCATCGTTATCATCGTTATACCTTAAGGGGTCCTTGCGGAACTCCACCAGTTCGCCTTTTAAGACTACATCCGCGAGCTCCTCTTTTGTCGGCCGCAGGTTCCCGTCAAAAAGATATTTATTGACTACCGCCTTAGTGATATCCGTCTCAAGGCCCGGCCTGTATATCTTATACCTGGAACCGGCGTCGGTTTCCCTGGTAATATCTATCTTATTTAAAAAAGGCGTGATATAGATGGTCCTGTAAGTCGTGGCGATCATGGAGCGGGTGGTATAGCCGCATCCTGCGACAATACAAAAAATTAGAATCAAGGACAGGGGCCTGTTCTTCATTTTTTTCTTTTCTCCAGGACCTGAAGCCTCTCCAGCGCCTTCGCCGCCCAGATGCTTTGAGGCGAATTCTCTACGACCTCCCTATAATAAATCTTTGCCGCCTCATACGCTTTTTGCTTTTCATAAAAGAAGGCGGTATTATAGTTGCTTTCCGCTTCTTTCTCGTTAAGCTTATTGATGTTCTCTTCCGCCTCGCCTGACAAAACGGCGTCGGGATGTTCGCGCACAAACTGCTCAAACTGTTCCTTGGCTTCATTGAAAGCCACCTGGTCGTAATCGGGGCTGCGAGAGACCGCGGCGCGGCAGGAAGCGATCTGGAATTTTGACGCCTCCACCCATTCGCTGTCCGGATAACTTGTGATCACTTTATGAAACGCCTCCTCTGCCTCATAATAACGGGCAAGGCCTTTTAGGACCAGGCCTAATTTATACTGCGCGCTGGCAGCCAGAGGGCCGTAACTTGAGTTGTTAATTACTTTAGTGAATATTTCTATAGCGGGGTTTTCTACAGGCAAGGCTAACCCCATAGCGCGGCGCTTAGCCCCGCCCATGAATGCTTCGGCGATCTTGTATTCCCGCTCGATGATCTGTGGGATCTTTTCGAAAAAAGGGTATTTATCTATTGTTTTCTGATAGGCAAGATAGGCTTCGTAAAGATCCCCCTGCGCCTCCTCTATAAGGCCAAGATGATACTGGCTTACAGCCGCCTCTTTGGATTTGGGGAATGACCTGAGCAATTTCTTGAATTCGCGGATGGCCTCATCATACCTTTTAGCCTCATAAGCAGCCTTGGCCGAATCAAGCTGCTCTTCGGGGCTAGGCTTGACTGCGGTCTTAGGATTCGTCCATCTCTTACTTTTGGGCGTCCAGATCCAATAAGCTGAAACGTCCGCCAGGGAGGCGGTAAAAAAGAAGACGGCAAATATAAGGATTTTAAGTTTCATATTAGAGTAACTTTAACATAGACGCCTGCTTTTGTCAATATATTCGTAACCGAAGCGGAAAACAGCGGGTCTTTTACGTCTTTGATCTTGCCGGCTATGAAAGACGGATATAGGCAAGCGGTAATCTGTAAAAAAAAGCGCACCCCTCAACCAGAAGCCTGACCAAAAACTCGCAGGCCGGGGCTATGCTATAGGCAAGCGGCGGAAGAAATGATCCCGTAAAAAGCAGGGTGATCCCGGATAAAGTGATCAAGGCAGCTAAAGGCACGATGAACAAATTTGCGGCTACCGCCACAAAAGAAAACAGCTTGAAATAATATGCGATCAGCCCCATCGTCCCAAGCCAGGCGGATAAGGAAACGGCCAGGCCTTCCGATAAAAAGCGTAAAATTTTTATCTTGCAGCGCTCGATCCTTAAGAATGTTTTTATTTTAGGGTAAATAAAAACGATGGAAAAAACGCTGGCAAAAGATAGCTGAAAACCGATATTGAAAAAATGGCCCGGACAGGCCCATAGTATCGTAAACGCTGCCAAAGCCAAAGAATTATATATGTCGGGCCGCCGTTTTAAAAAATCTCCCAGCATAAGAAAAACCGCCATTATCGTAGCCCGCACCGTTGAGACCGAAGCGCCGGTCAAAAGGCAATAAAAAAATAAGAAAAAAATGACGATAAAAATACGCGGTTCCCGCCTGATCCCGGCAAGCTTCAAGGCTAAGATGCAGGCAAAGGCCATCACCCCAACGTGGAAACCGCTGATCACCAACAGGTGCGCGGTGCCGGTTTTTTTCATATGTTCATAGACCAGCGGCGAAACGCCTTTTCTTTCTCCTAAAACCATCGCCCCTAAAATTGAGGCGGCGGACTCAGAAAGATATCTGCGGAATACCTGCCTCAGGCTCGCCTTCTGCCTTAAGGCGGAGCGTTTTAAAAGTCGGCCTTTGTTTTCGCTCGACCGCAAGGCGAAAAAGGGAGACTCCAGGCGCATCATAAGGGAATAACCGGATTTTGGCGGGTAACTAAAATAAGGCTTCAGGTGGCCGGTCAAAACTAATTCGTCCGCGTAATGGAACCCTCCCGCGCTTTTTATCTTGACCAGGATATCTCCGCAGACATTTTTCTTGATCCGGCCGTTTTCTAACACCTGCGCCGTAAAGAAAAATATTTCATGATTGTCTTTTATAAAAGGCTCGCTTGCCACAACGCCCTTTACCAGATAAGGCTTTTTCTGAGAAAAAGAGGCCTGGCGCATTATGTGGCATTTAGGGACGGTCTTTGAATTCTCAAACGATACCGCGCCTAAGAAGAAAAACACAAATAATAAGGGCGCCTCGAAGAAAAGGCTCAATACAAAAAACACCAGGCAAATACAATAAACGGGAAAAAAAGGCGATCTTGTCCATGACGAGAATATTATGCCCAGGCAATAGCAAAAAAGGAAAAAAACTAACGGCCTCGGATTATTTTTTAAAATGGCCCTACCTGACAAATATATACTCCTTAAGCCTTTCTACCCTGGCCGGGCTTAAGCCCTTGACCGCCGCGAGTTCTTCTATATCTTCGATCTGCCCGCGCTCCTTACGGTAATCAACTATACGCCGGGCTAATTTTTCTCCTATTCCCGGCAAAATAACCAAAACATCTTCTTCGGCCGCATTTATATCGATTTTACCTAGATCCCGGTTGACGCAAGCGAAGGTCTTACAAGGGATGGATCGTTTGCAGAAAAAAGTTATCCCCTGCCCCGTCAACATCAGCATCAATAAGAAAATAATGACCCGCTTCTCCTGCCTGTTAAACTCAAACATGCCTCTTTACCCCGCGATAACTTCCGGAGGAGTAACCTCCCCCGGGATAAGCTTGTCTAGTCCAATAGACGCAGGGAATGGCTGAATCTAAGCGGTTTTTTTTGGGGATTTTATTCTTGTTTGACTTTCTCGTACAGGTAAGCGCGGTATCCGGGGCCCAGATAATCGGTGGGATAATCTACTTTCCAATAGGTGGAAACAGGGTTAGTTTTGCCTATCTTTAAACTGGTTGTATAACCGAGTTTTTCGTCTTTACTTATATCCAGCTTATAAGTCGTCTCGGCCGAGGCGACCTCCTTCCAATCCGAAGGAAGCTTATATAATCCTGTTGTTTTGTCTACGAAAGGGGCTTCGCTCCATGGCTCGATCTCAGGATGCGCCTGATAGTAACGGCGCGCTTGATCGGGGCTGACCCCCAGTTCATCCAACCAGGATAATTTTTCAAGCTCAAATACGCTCTCGGCAAGAGGGATGTCCACTTCGCTGAAATTCTCCGGATCGATCTGCCATTTTACCCAGGGCAGGCGGCTGCGGGATATCGTGACCTGGCACAGTTTTCCGTTAGGGGCCTTCATGATGATCAAAATATAATCCAGACCGATGGCCTCATAAGTATCGAGCTTTATCATATCTACTATTTCAAACTTCCCCTTATATAGAGCTAGCTTTTTAGCCATAAAAAATGTAAGCTTCTCTTTTAAATCACCGTCTAACAAGCGCATATCGCGGCTTAATAAAGGGGTTGCGGCCGAGAAGTCTGCCTTATTAAAAAACTTCGGGTATACGAAATAAACGCCGAACAATAAACCGGCTACCCATAGGATCAAAGCTGACAATATTAATGACTGCCTCATCTTTACCTTATCAGACTACTATGTTGACGAGTTTTTTTGGTATGACTATGAATTTTTTGATCACTTCGTCCTTGAGCCGGTCTTTTACCTTATCGTCGCTTAAAACGGTCTTTTTAAGCTCGTCTTCTGTTATGTCGCAAGAGACATCTACCTTAGAGCGCACTTTGCCGTTTATCTGCACAGCCATAGTCACTGTTTCTTCACGCAGGAATTTTTCATCATACTCCGGCCAGCCGGCGGAAAGGATACTTTCATTATTGCCCATCCGCTGCCACATCTCTTCTGCCATATGTGGGGCAAAAGGCGAGATCAAAAATACCGCTACCCTGGCCGCTTCCCGTATATCCGTTTCTATTTCCCGGTAGATCGCGTTGACTAATTCCATGACCGCGGATATAGCGGTATTCAGTTTAAAATTTTCCAGGTCTTGACTTACCTTCTTTATGGCGCGATGGGTCTCTTTTTTTAAGATCGGGCTTATTTGCGCATCTTTCGGAAGTCTATCCAGGTGATCCAAAAGCCGCCAGACCCGGTTTAAAAAACGAAAAGCCCCCTCTATACCCCGTTCAGACCATTCCATTTCCGCCTCGGGAGGAGCGGCAAATAATATATAAAGGCGCAAGGTATCCGTGCCATAATTTTTGATTATGGAATCCGGGTCTACGATATTACCGCGCGACTTTGACATCACCTCGCCCTCTTTTAAAACCATGCCCTGGGTAAGCAGCCTTAAAAAGGGTTCATCGCCAATGGGGGAAGAAAGATCGAGGAGCCCGATATCGCGCAAAAATTTCGTAAAAAACCTTGAGTACAAAAGGTGCAGCACCGCGTGCTCTATCCCGCCGATATACTGGTCTACCGGCATCCAATATGCCGCCTCCTTTTTATCAAAAGGCGCCTTGTCGTATTTGGGGGAACAAAACCTTAAGAAATACCAGGAAGAATCAAAAAAAGTAGCCATGGTATCGGTCTCGCGGCGGGCGCGCCCCTTACATCTGGGGCATTCGGCCTGGATGAAGCTTTTTACGTAAGAAAGCGGGCTTCCTCCCGTGCCTGAAAATTCTACCTTATCCGGAAGCTCAACCGGGAGGTCTTCCTCTTTGACCGGCACTATCCCGCAGCTATCGCAATGTATGACCGGGATGGGGGTGCCCCAATAGCGCTGCCTTGAGATCAACCAATCGCGCAGGCGCCAATTCGTCGTCTTCTTGCCGATACCGCTCTCCTCCATCCACCGGGCGATCTTAACCTTCGCCTCCTGGTTCGAAAGCCCGTCAAACTGCGCAGAATTTACCTGGATGCCGTCCCCCTCATAAGCCTCTAAAAGCTCATTCTGCCTTCCTGCTTTTGAATTTTGACTTTCTATGACTATCTTCAATTCTAAATTATGCTCTTTAGCGAATAAAAAGTCCCTTTGGTCATGCGCGGGAACCGCCATGATCGCGCCTGTGCCATATTCCATTAAAACATAATCGGCGATCCAGACAGGGATCTCGTTATTATTGACAGGATTTATCGCGTAAGCCCCGGTAAACCTGCCTTCTTTCTTTACGTCGGAAGCGGTGCGCACGGTCTTGGTTTCTTTCGCCACTTTATCGATAAAATCCAATATTTCTTTTTCTTGGGGGCTGTCCTTGATCAATTGTTTTACTAACGGATGCTCGGGGGCAAGCACGACATAAGTAGCGCCAAAGATCGTATCCTGGCGAGTTGTAAATACCGGCAGTATCGTATCGCTGCCCTTCATCCGGAAATAGATCTCAACGCCTTCGCTTTTTCCCAGCCAGTTTTTCTGCATGGCGATCACCTGAGACGGCCAATGATCTAATTTTTCCAGGTCATCCAATAATCTTTCTTTGTATTCGGTGATCCTGATAAACCACTGCTCGAGGTCCTTCTGGACCACTTCTTTTTTACAGCGCCAGCATTTTCCGTCAATAACCTCTTCATTAGCCAAAGTAGTGGCGCAATCCGCGCACCAGTTCACCAAGGCTTCTTTTCTATAAACCAAACCGCGCTCGAACATCTTTAAGAATATCCACTGGTTCCAGCGGTAATATTCGGGAAGGCATGTCGAGACTTCCCGATTCCAATCATAGGAAAATCCCATAGCTTCCAATTCCTTACGCATCCAGTCTATGCACTTTAAGGTCCAGGTCTTCGGGTGGGTCTTATTTTTTATGGCGGCGTTTTCGGCAGGCTGCCCAAAGGCATCGAATCCCATCGGATGCAAAACCTGATACCCCTGCGCCATCTTATACCTGGCTGCCACATCTGCGATGGTATAGTTACGCACATGCCCCATGTGGATCCTTCCGGAAGGATAAGGAAACATCTCCAGGAGATAATATTTGGGCTTGTCGCAGGATACGCTGGCGGAAAAAACGTTATTCTTGCGCCAGGCTTCCTGCCATTTTTTCTCTATCTTTTTGAAGGGGTAGATCGAGGCTTCACTCATTTTTTCTCAGAGGTATAAGTGAAAGCATGGTCTCTATGCCGGTTAAGACTTTATCGATGGTGCAGGGTTTGGTCAAATAATGGTCCGCTTCAAGATTATAGCAGTCTTTTAAAGATCCTAACTCATTCTTTGCGCTGATAATGATGACCGGGATCCATTTCGAATGGTACCTCTGGCGGACCTCTCTTAATACCTCTATCCCGCTTAGCTTAGGCAGCATAAGATCCAAAAGTATGACGTCGGGATTATCCGCCTCTACTTTAGCCAATGCCTCTTGCCCGTCAAAGGCCACCGAAACAAGATAGCCTTCCTTGAGGCAGCGCCTTTCTAGGACCTCTACCATGTCTTTTTCGTCGTCTACTATCAATAATCTATATCCCATTTCCGCTTCCTATTGCTTCAATAAGCTTCTGACAGTCTTTAAATTCATCTTATCGGCGTCGTCGCTGTCCTTGGGGGTCTCCAGGACAAAAGGGATCTTTTTAAGCTTGGGGTGATTGACGATCCTTCTCATCCCTTCCTTTCCGATATTACCTTTTCCTATATGCTCGTGGCGGTCATGCTTTGAGCCTAATTTATCTTTCGCGTCGTTTAAATGGATGAGCTTGATCAGGTCTACCCCCACCGTATCTTCTATCTCATCCAAAAGCTGCTTCAACCCTTCGGCAGTCGCTATATCATACCCTGCCAGATAAGCGTGCGCGGTGTCAAGACAGAGCCCTATCCTGGCTTTATCCCTGATCTCCTGGATGACTTTTTTATGATGCGCGAATTTATATCCCAGCCAGGAGCCGCTTCCTGCGGTATTCTCAAGCAATATCCCCACATCGGCGCCTTTAGTCTTCTCCAATATAGCATTTAATGCCTCGGTCAGCCTCTTTAAACCGGCTTCCTCTGTCGTATTTTTATGGCTGCCCATATGAGTGACTATGTAATCCGCGCCAAGCTCATCAGCCTCTCTGATATCTTCGATATACGCCTCGATAGAGACCGTGTATAGCCGGGGGTTAGGAGAAGCCAGGTTTATCAGGTAGGGAATATGTATAAAGAAAGGGTCTATCTTCGCTTTTTCCCTTCTTTTCTGGAACTCCTCGATATCGTAGGTATCGATAAAATTCCCCCGCCACTGCTGCGGGTTGCGGGAAAATATCTGAGCGGTATTGCATCCTAAAGCAGCCGCCCTGTCTATTGATTCATAAATTTTGCCTTCTGCTGAAACATGGACCCCTAAAATCATGATTTTATCCTTTTAGTTTTTTTCATTTTAGCACAATTTAAAGATTCTGCAATGGAAAACAAGTAGAATGAGGATATGGTAAATAAAAAGGCCGGGATAGTTTTTTATCCCGGCCATATGATTACCCTGAATTTTATTTGCACAGGCTGTTGCACAGCACAAATGAAACAAATACTATTGAAACCATAGACATAAGCTTGATCAGGATATTCAGGCTTGGGCCGGAAGTATCTTTAAAGGGATCCCCCACGGTATCTCCGACGACTCCTGCCTTATGCGAAGGCGAACCTTTTCCTCCGTAATGGCCTTCTTCGATATATTTCTTTGCGTTATCCCAGGCCCCTCCTGAATTTGCCATCATGATCGCCAGGACAAAACCGGAAACCGTAGCCCCCGCCAATAACCCTGCTTCAGCCCTGATGCCGGCGATCAATCCTACGGCAATAGGCGCGATAATCGCCAGGAGCGCAGGCAGCACCATTTCTTTCTGGGCGGCGGAGGTAGCGATATAAACGCAACGGGCATAATCGGGTTTGGCCTTGCCTTCCATCAAGCCGACGATCTCTTTAAACTGCCTGCGCACCTCAACTACGATCTTTCCGGCTGCCCTGCCTACGGCACGCATGGTCATCGAGCAAAATAAAAACGGTAACATCGCCCCTAAAAATAACCCGATCAAAACATTAGGATTCATGATATCAAGGGTCATGTCAATATTAATACCCCTTGAGCGCGCGATCAACAAGACCTGGTCTTTATACGCGGCGATCAAAGCAAGCGCAGTCAATGCCGCAGAACCGATAGCAAAACCCTTTCCGGTGGCTGCGGTAGTATTACCTAAGGCATCCAAGGCATCCGTCCTTTTTCTTACCTCTGGAGGCAAATGCGACATCTCCGCATTACCTCCGGCATTGTCTGCGACCGGGCCGTAGGCATCGGTAGCCAAAGTGATCCCCAGCGTAGAAAGCATGCCTACCGCAGAAATCGCAACGCCGTATAACCCGGCATTAAAATCGATCAGGCCTCCGGAAAAAACAAAACTTGCCATTATCGCTGAGCAGACTATTACTACAGGCAAAGCCGTTGACATCATCCCTACTGCCATACCGGATATGATCACGGTAGCCGGCCCGGTAACCGAAGCATCGGCGATAGACTTGGTAGGTTTAAAATTACTGGAGGTATAATACTCGGTGACTAAACCTATCAATACCCCTGCCAACAGCCCTGAGACCACCGACCAATAGACTCCTATATGCTCATCCCCCAGGGTATACTTGATCAGAAAATACGAAGCGATAGCTACGATAAAAGAGCTTGCAAAAACCCCTTTTCTTAAAGCCGCTAAAAGCACTCCCTGGCTGGCGTCTTCTTTGCTGCGCACAAAAAAAGTCCCGATCACCGAAGCTAAAACACCCACCGCGGCCATAGCCATAGGGACAGTCACTCCCGGCAGGCCTAATCCCGCGGCGACACCCAATGCCGCGGTAGCCACGATCGAGCCGACATAAGATTCATAAAGGTCCGCGCCCATGCCGGC
>JAFGET010000173.1 GCA_016931435.1 Candidatus Omnitrophota bacterium | reverse complement strand
TCGGGCGGCACGGAATCAGATAATCAGGCGGTTTTCGGGGCGGCGTATGCGCAAAAAGAAAAAGGGGATAACATCATCACCAGCGCCATAGAGCATCACGCGGTAAGCGGCCCCTGCCAGGCTTTAGAAAAAAGAGGCTTTAAAGTGACCTACGTGCCGGTTGATAAAGACGGGATAGTTTCGGTAGAAGAACTCAAAAAAGCCATCACCGATAAGACGGTCTTGATCAGCATCATGCACGCTAATAACGAAATAGGCACTATCCAGCCGATATCAGAGATAGGAAAGATCGCAAAGGAAAGAGGCGTGTATTTTCATACTGACGCCGTGCAGTCTGTGGGGCATATACCGGTGGAAGTAGATTCCCTGAACGTAGACATGCTTTCGCTTTCCGCGCATAAATTTTACGGGCCTAAAGGCGTGGGCGCCTTATATATAAGGAAAGGCACGCGCATTAAGAGTTTTCTCTTAGGGGGAGACCAGGAACAAAACAGGCGCGCCTCTACCCATAATATACCCGGCATAGTAGGATTGGCTTGCGCGATAGAGTTGTGCCGAAAAAACATGGAAGAAGAGGCGAAGTTTCAGATTGCCTTGAGGGACAGGTTGATCAAAGAGATCGAAAAAAATATTCCCGAGGTCCGTTTAAACGGCCATCCTCAAAAAAGACTGCCGAACAACGTCAATTTTTCCATAAAGTATATAGAAGGCGAGTCCATACTTTTAAATCTGGATTTATTAGGCATTGCCGCCTCTACCGGCTCTGCCTGCACTTCTACTTCCCTTGAGCCTTCGCACGTGCTTTTGGCCATAGGCCTTGCGCATGAGATAGCTCACGGGTCTTTGAGGGTGACCTTAGGCAGATGGACCAAGGAGGAGGATATAGATTATCTTCTTGAGCGCCTTCCTGAAGTGGTTAAGAAGTTACGCGCTATGTCTCCCCTTTACGATAAGAAATAATCAATTACAAAAAATGCAGGAAAAAATCCTTGATTCTTTACGCCGAAAACATGATTACGTCTCGGGAGATATGCTCAGCCATCGCCTTGGGATAAGCCGCCAGGCATTATGGAAGCATATCCAGGCGCTTAAGGATTCGGGGTATGAGATCGTGGCGGTGCCGCATCTGGGATACCAGCTTTTATCTGTCCCGGACAGGCTTTTTCCTTCCGAAATATCTTGCCATTTGAATACAAAGGCGATCGCCAAAAAAATCCATTATTTCGATTCCCTTTCTTCGACTATGGATTACGCCTGGCAGTTGGGGATGAAAGGCGAACCGGAAGGCTCCCTGGTGATAGCGGAATCTCAGACAAAAGGCCGCGGCCGCCTGGGCAGGAGTTGGCTGTCCCCAAAATATAAAGGGTTATATTTTTCTCTGCTTTTGCGCCCCGAGATCTTGCCAAGCCAGGCTCCGCTATTGACCCTTTTGGCAGCAGTCAGCGTTTGTGAAGCTGTCTTTGAAAAGGCCGGGTTAGAGGCGCAGATAAAATGGCCCAACGACATACTCTTTGAGCGAAAAAAAATAGGAGGGATACTTACGGAATTGAACGCGGAAATGGACGCGGTGCGCTTTGTGGTCATCGGCGCGGGTATAAACGTCAACAGCGATAAAAAGGGGCTGGTCCCTCACGCCTCTTCCTTAAAGGAAAAAAAGAAGGAGCATCTAAACCGCGTGGAATTACTGCAGGAAATACTGCGCGTTTTTGAAAAAAATTATTTTCGTTTCGTAAAAGAAGGCAGTGATTTTATCACCGATAAATGGCGCCATTATAGTTTCACCCTGGGTAAGCGCGTCAGGATAGCCTGCCGGAAAAAGCATTTTGAAGGCGAGGCCGTAGATATTGATTCTGACGGAGGGCTCCTGGTAAGAAGGGATTCCGGCATTATTGATAAGATCATGGCAGGTGACGTGGAACACTGCGCTAACCCATGAAGAAACGCGTGGTCGTTGCCTTAAGCGGTGGAGTTGATTCTTCGGTAGCTGCGGCTTTATTGCAGGAACAGGGATACGAGGTCGTCGGTATCACCATGTGCTTTTCTCTTGCGGGCTCACAACGCAGGAAGCCTTCCTGCTGCAGCCTGCAAGGCATAGATGACGCCCGTTCTATCGCGCATAGATTAGGCATACGCCACTATGTATTGAACATGCAAAAGGCGCTGGCAGAAAAAGTCATTGATGATTTCTGCCGCGAATACTCAAAAGGCCGCACCCCTAATCCCTGCGTGCGCTGCAACCAATACATAAAGTTCGGCGCGCTTTTAAAAAAGGCATTGTCACTTGGCGCGCAGTATCTGGCGACCGGCCATTACGCGCGTATTGTAAAGGTCTCTGGCCCGGGGCCCGGAGCCCGGATTTATGTTTTAAAAAAAGGCAAAGATAAAAAGAAGGACCAGTCCTATTTTTTATACCGCCTGGATCAGTTCCAGTTGAAGCACGTGCTTTTTCCTGTAGGCGGCTATACAAAGGATGAGGTAAGGGCGCTGGCTAAAAAGTTCAGCCTGCCGGTTGCCGATAAGCAGGCAAGCCAGGAGATATGTTTTCTCCCGCAGGATGATTACCGCCAATTTCTGGCCTCCCGCCTTAAGCTATCCGTCAGGCCCGGCTTGGTAAAGGATATCAAAGGCAATATTTTAGGCAGGCATAAAGGAGTGGCCTTCTATACTATCGGGCAAAGAGAAGGCCTGGGCATTGCCGCAGGCTATCCCATATATATCACAAGGCTTGACCATCGCAGGAATCTGGTTATTGTAGGGGATAAGAAAGAGGCTTGTAAAAAGGAATTTATTATAAAGGACATATTTTGGTCGCATCAGCCGCCCAAAAAGAAAATTGCCCTCAATCTAAAGATAAGGTATAATCACAAAGAACGCATGGCGCAGTTGAAGCCTTTTGGCAGCAAATTTAAGGCTGCCTTCCGCAGGGCGCAATTCGCTATCACCCCCGGCCAATCCGCGGTATTTTATGACAAAGATAAAGTGCTCGGTGGCGGGATAATCGATGAGGTGCTTTAGATGATGAAAAAAGAGTATCAGGATGACATAGAAAAAAAGATAAATGCGCTCAAGAAAAAACGCCAGGCGGTCATTCTTGCGCACAACTATCAGCTTCCGGAGGTCCAGGATGTTGCGGATTACCGCGGGGATTCCCTGGAGTTGAGCCGTATTGCCAGCAAGACCGACGCGGAGGTAATAGTTTTCTGCGGTGTGCATTTTATGGCAGAGACCGCCGCGATCCTTTCTCCCGAAAAGCTGGTGGTAATGCCTGATGTCAATTCCGGCTGCCCCATGGCGAACATGATGACCGCCAAGGACCTAAGGAAGCTAAAGAAAGAGCATCCTGATGCGGTATCTATCGGTTATGTCAATACTTCTGCGGAAGTAAAGGCAGAGCTTGATGTATGCTGCACTTCTACCAATGCCATTGCCGTAGTCAATGCCTTCAAGGACAGAAAAGAGGTCATCTTTATCCCGGATAAATACCTGGCGGATTATGTTTCAAAACAGACAGGCAGGAAACTTATTTCCTGGAACGGTTTTTGCCCTACGCATATAAAGATCTTGCCGGAAGATATCAAAAGGGAAAAAGAATTCCATCCCAAGGCAAAAGTAATGGTCCATCCGGAATGCCTGCCTTCGGTAGTAGCTATGGCGGATGCGGTTTTATCCACCAGTAAAATGGCCCAATACGCCAAAGAATCACCAGACAGGGAGTTCATTATCGGCACAGAGGTTGGGCTTATTTACCGCTTGAAGAGCGATAACCCGCAAAAAGAGTTTTATCCGGCGACAGAAAGGGCGGTCTGCCCGAATATGAAGCGCACTAACCAGGAAAAGATTCTTTGGGCGCTTGAAGGCTTAAAAGACGTAGTGCAGGTCCCGGAGAGTATCCGCGTGGCAGCCAAAAAAGCCATAGATAAGATGCTTGAGATCATCTGATGAACATCCCCGTCGTCTTTGAGGATGATTGGATATTGGTGGCGGATAAGCCTTCGGGCTTATTGACCATCCCTAGCCCTAAGAACGAGCCGCGCACCTTGACCAGCATTTTAAATGATGACGCTAAAGAAAAGGGTTTTGAATACCGCCTGCACCCCTGCCACCGCCTGGACAGGGACACTTCCGGCCTGATCATTTATGCCAAGGGTAAATCAATACAGAAGAAGATGATGGATGAATTCAGGCGCCACCACGTCAGAAAGTCGTATATTGCTTTTGTGCGCGGGGCACTTAATAAAAACAGGGGTGAGATAGATATCCCTATCGAAAGGCAAAGCGCGCGCACCCGGTATCAGGTGCTTGAAAGAAGAAGGGGCTATGATATAGTAGAGGTGCATCCTTTGACCGGCCGCACCAACCAGATAAGGATACATTTGCGCACTATCGGCTATCCTATTCTCGGGGAGAGCAGGTACGCCTTCCGCAGGGATTTTAATATTAAAGCAAAGAGGCTCTGCCTGCACGCCGGATACATAGAATTCAGGCATCCGCATACAGGCAGAATAATGAAGCTTTCTGCGGGATTACCGCAGGAATTAAAAAAGTTCTTAGCCAGGCATGCTTAAATACATCATATTAGGGATAGTCCAGGGTTTGACGGAATTTCTGCCTGTTAGCAGTTCCGGGCATCTGGTCATCTTGCAGAAGGTTTTTGGATTAAGCGGCCAGGAGATCGCCGTGACGGTTGCCATGCATTTGGGCACTGCCATAGCTACAACCATATTTTTCTTCAAGGATATTTTAGCCGCCTTAAAAGATAAAAGGCTTATTTTATTCATCATCATCGTCACCGCCGTCACCGGCGTGATCGGCCTGGGCGCAAAGGATTTCTTCGAAAGCCTTTTTTCTTCTGTCGTGCCGGTTGCCCTGGCTCTGTTTGTGACGGCAATGATACTTTTTCTGACAAAAAAGGTAGCAACTGCTAAAAGGGCCGGGTATAATATCAAGGATGCTTTATTTTTAGGCCTCGCCCAGGGTGTTGCGATCATCCCGGGTATTTCGCGTTCCGGGATCACCATCTCGGCACTGTTATTCAGGAAGATCGACAGGGAAACGAGTTTTAAGCTTTCATTTCTGGTATCTTTACCCGCGATTTTCGGCGCCGCGCTCCTTGAGGCAAGAAAAATAACTTCTTTAGAAAGCGCCGGTTTGATGAATCTGGCAGCCGGATTTATCGCAAGCTTGCTTACGGGGATAATCGCTCTAAGTATCTTAAGGTTCATGGTCAAAAAAGCAAAGTTACACTATTTCGGGTATTATTGTATTATTATCGCGGTGATAACTTTATTATTTATCAGGTAATGGGGTGTTAGATGAGCATAATAGTCTTAGGCACAGTAGCATTAGATACGGTAAAAACTCCTTTTGGGAAGCGTAAGTTCATGCTCGGCGGTTCAGCCGTGCACTTTTCCATGTCCGCGCGGCTTTTTTCGCAAGTCAACCTTGCTGCCATCGTGGGGAAGGATTTTCCTCAAAAGCATATCGATTTCTTAAGAAATAAAGGCGTGATCTGTGATTCTTTGATCAGGTCATCCGGCAAGACTTTCAAGTGGGAAGGTAAATACGAAGGCGACCTGAATATCGCGCATACCTTAAAGACGGAATTGGGGGTTTTGCTGGAGTTCTGCCCTACCTTGACAGAGGCGCAGAAGAAGATCAAGCACGTCTTTTTAGCTAATGTCGACCCGGACATCCAGAGGGGCCTTCTTGAGAGCATGCGTTCTCCAAGCCTCGTAGGTTTAGACAGCATGAACTACTGGATAGATACAAAGAAGCAGTCATTACTTCGCCTGATGAAAAAGGTGGATATCTATGTCGCCAACGATCAGGAGGCAAAGAGTTTATCGGGGGAGAGTAATCTTATCAAAGCTGCCAAAGCCCTGCGTGCCTGCGGCCCTAAAATGGTATTGATCAAAAAAGGAGAGCACGGTGTGCTTTTTTATTGCGACAAATTTATCTTTGCCATACCCGCCTATCCTATAGAGAAGGTTGTCGACCCTACTGGCGCAGGAGATACCTTTGCCGGCGGTTTCATGGGGTATCTGGCGCGCGCCAAAAAAATCAATGCCGCAAATATCAAAAAGGCCATTGCCTACGGCACCATTGCCGCTTCCTTCAATGTGGAGGCATTCGGCACGGATAAGACCAGCCGCCTTAGCCGTGGCGGCCTTGAAAAACGGCTTAGAACTTTCAAGGATTGCGTTACTTTGTAAATTCGGCCCGATCCGCCGCAGGCGGATGGCCTCATTTAGGAGACTGCCATGTTAGAAGATAAGATCATGAACGATTATAAAGACTCAATGAAAAACAAGGATACCTTAAGGACCTCTGTCTTAAGTTTCCTGCGGGCAGAGATGATCAACGTGGCATTCGCTAAGAAGAAAAAAGCCCTTGATGATAGCGAAGTCATCGCTGTCGTGCGCAAGCAGATAAAATCCCGCCAGGATTCTATCGAGCAGTTCACCAAAGGCGGCCGCGTGGAACTGGCTGAAAAAGAAGCAAAGGAGCTTGAGATTTTGAAATCCTACCTTCCCGAAGAACTCCCGCCGGATGAGATAAAAAAAATTATCGCTGAAGCTATAGAGGAAACCGGAGCCAAAGACATAAAAGACATGGGTAAGGTGATGAAGGAAGTCACCGCCAAGGTCGCTGGCCGCGCAGACGGAAAACTGGTCAGCGATTTAGTCAGGGAAAAGCTCGCCTCTGCATGAATTTATTAAAAAGGCCTCTAAACCCCCGTTATATCGCCTCATTCTTATTTTTGCTCAATTTTATCCCCGCCATTTTATTGATCAATGAAGGATTATTCCATTTCGACAGCGTTGTCCTGGCGCAGGCGGTTGAAAAGACCTTCCGGGCCGGGATCTTGCATCCGGCAGTAAGGGGCAGGTATGGTTCAGTCATCATAGATTACATTGCCAGCTTTCCTTTTTTATACGCGGGCAATAATGCCGATTACCCCCTGCGCCTGACAAGCGTATTGTTCCATTGCGCCTCTATCGTAGCTCTTTTTCTTTTTGTAAAAGAGCTCTTTAGCAGCCGTAAGATAGCGGCATTTAGCGCGCTCTTATTGTCGTTTACGCCTTTTTATTTCATCCCCAATACCTACGGCAAAGAGCACGGCATGGCTCTATTTTTCTTTATCTTCTCCCTTTATTTGCTGCAGAAAGGGTTAAATAAAAGATCTTTATTGCTCCTTGGTATCTCGGGCATTGTCTTTATCTTCTCCGTCACTGTCCGGGAATCGATGATCGTAACGGCTCCCGTATTTATCCTGCTTTATTTTAATCCCGGAGCCGCGACGCCGGGCCCAAAGGCTTCACTGCTAAGGGATAGGCTAAAGCTTAGATCCCTGCTTTCTTTTTTTCTGCCGCTTTTTTTGAGTTTTCTTTTCATCTTTATCAGCTATCTTAAAAACGAACTTTTTAGGGCTTTATCTGATATCGGCCATCCCGGCTCTTCGCCGTTTTTAGGGCTTTTTTCCCGGAATCTTAGTTTCGCGCTCAAGGACTTATATACATTTTTGCCTTTTATGATATTTTTGTTCTTTGCCGCCGGGATATTTAAGTTGGTTTTCCGCAGGCAGTTTTTTTTGCTGGTATTTTTGTCGCTCTGGGGCTCCCTGATATTCCTTTTTGCTAATACGCAGGGTTATTTTCCCCGTTATTTGGACGTGGTCGTTATCCCGATTTATATCCTTGCCTCTTTCGCCTTATCCGGGTTATATAATAAAAGCAGAATAGCGGCATCCGCCGTGCTTGCCTATTGCCTTTTGAGCATGTTCATCTTCATGTTCCCTATGCTCCGGGCGCGGCATTATTTTAACGGGGAAAAACAGCTTGCTTTATATGTCAAGGAAAGGACCGAGGCAAACGCCGTTATCATCGCTATGGATAAAGCCCCTTTTATGGAATATTACGGCAAGAGGAAGGCGCTTACGCATCCCATGCTTGATTTGAAAAAAATCGATGAGTTTACCGAAGGGCTTAAATTATACCTGGCGCGTAAAATCCCGGTCTATTTAATAAATGCCGGCGTCAATGACCCGGAAAACCTTTTTAAAGATAATCTTTTCAATAAATTTAACGTCATCCCCGTGGGGCAGGTATTGACCGAAGATTACTACAGGGCAGAGATGTCGCTTAGCCCCTATTACGATATTTTATTTAAGGTGGAATTAAAGCAATAGCGTCTCTTTTTAAAAAAGGCGGTGTTATTTGATGCTGTTCTCTTTGAGAAAAAGATCATACCTTGTCCTTTTAATCTTTTTTTCGCTTTTTTCTGCCTTACGGATTTTATCCGCTCAAGAATCTCTTGTCCCCGCCCAAGTAAAAGATATTTCCGACCGCGCCTATGAATCGGCGATAATTCAGCTTTTAGACGGCGCTAAAGAATCAATAGTTATTTCTATGTATAACATCAGCCTAGGGACAAAAGAAAGGAATCCCATAGCGTTTTTACTTAATGACTTATTAGAGGCGAGAGAGAGGAATGTTGCAGTAACGATTTACCTCAATACCAATTTCAGGGAAATTGATAAAGAGCCTCACCAGCTCATTAGGACCGATTTCTTTAAAAAACTATTAGGCGCGGGATGCATTATACATCTTTTACCCTCGCGCTTGCGTCTTCACGACAAGCTTATTGTAGTGGATAGCCGTTTTGTAGTTGAAGGAAGCACAAACTGGTCTATTTCTGCTTTAAAAAGCAATCGCGAGTCTGCCACATTAATAGATTCCCCCGGCCTTGCTAAGGTGAAATTATTGCGCCTTAAGATGCTGCCGTTGACCGATAAGCCCAAAGAAAAGGAACCACATCACGCCTTATACTTAGATGATCTGCCGGATAAAATAACTATCCCAAGCACAATTCTTTTAGATAGCCGTTACTTTTCTAAAATGCTTACTACCAAGGATGCGCGTTGTATGGATCTTTACCTGTTACTTTTAGCCCATAGCCAAGTTACGGGTAAACCCGGTTTTTTCATTGATTTGGAGAGTATGGCGCTTAGCCTGGATATGCCTGTTTCCTGGCCTGATTATAGCCTTAGGAGGCAGGTAATAAAAAGCCTTAAAAAATTAAACAAGGATTATGACTTAATAGATGTTAAGTTTTTCCATAGTAAGGACGCCTGGGTTGAACTCGTAGAATTCCCGCAAGAGGTTTTTACTATAAGCTCTAAGCTGGTCAAAAACGATATATCACTGCGCCTAAAATTCTTACTTATGATAAAATCCTTACTTGAGGCAC
>JAFGET010000172.1 GCA_016931435.1 Candidatus Omnitrophota bacterium | reverse complement strand
GTTGACCTTGTTTTTTTAGCGAGCTTACAATCGCAGGGGATAAGAAATAAATCGCTGAAAATAGCCAAGATCAAAAAAGATATCGACGGTTTAAACAGGGATTTAACCGCGATAAAGAGATCTTCAGGCACAAAAGACGGGGGCCTAGAGCAGGGCTTTCGCCAAACAAGGGTTATCAGTGAAGAAGAGATCCCCGCGCTTCTTAAGGAGATTGCCAATATCGCAAATAATAATAATATAAAGATCATGCAGATCAGGCCCCTCAGAAATTTTAAAGGTAAGGAAGAGCCGGTGGCGGGTTTGAAAAAATTTTCCGTCTTAGGTATCGGTATGGATCTATCCTGCGGGTATCATGACCTAGGAAAATTCCTTAGTGAACTGGATGAATGCCAGCAGGTTATCCTTGTAGAAAATATGAAGATTGCCCCGGCTTCCTTAGATTCCTTTCAGCAGAAAGTGAACCTGTTGCTTAAGACCTATGTTAAAAAATAAAACGCATGTATTATGGTTTTGCCTTTTGCTTTTTACCTTTTGCCTTTTCTGTTTTGCCCATGGGGGATTTAAGTATGATTCCAGGGGCAGGCGTAACCCTTTTATCGCCCTGGTCACTCAGGACGGCAGGTTATTGAAATTAGACGAAGATCAATCGGATAAAGGGTTGTTTTTGGAGGGTATAATCTATGACGGCAGGGGTTTTTCTTATGCCATCGTAAACGGCGAAGTGGTCAAGGCCGATGAGACAGTCGCAGGTTATAAGGTCTTAAGGATCCAAAGAGATAAAGTAATTTTTGAGCGGGACGGAAGCAGGTTGGAATTAGAATTGAAAAAGGAGGAGGGATGATCAATAAATTCTTTTTATCTTTGGTTTTATTTTTCGTGGCCGTTAATTTTAATTTTGCCCTGGGAGAAGAACCCGCAGAAGAGGCGCAGACCGCTTTAGTGGAAACAAACGAGAAATCACAGAATGTGACGTTAGATTTCAAAGACGCCGATATCCGCAATGTCCTTAAGATAATTTCTTATAAGTCCGGGGTAAATATCATCTCTACTCCAGAGGTCGTGGGCAATATTACCATAAGGCTGGTAGACGTCCCCTGGGAGAAGGCGATGGATGTGATTTTGAAGACTTACGGGTTTGGTTATGAAAAGCAGGCTAATATCATCATGGTCGCCCCCATAGATAAACTGACCGCGCAGAAGAAACAGGAAGTGGAGTTAGCGCAGGTCCAGCCTACGGTTACCGAAGTCTTTAATCTAAAGTATATCGACGCCCAGGATGCCAAGAAAGCGCTTGAGATGCAGCTTTCTCCGCGCGGCAGGATAACCATACTTGAGATGACCGGCCAGGCGGGTTGGGAGTTCGGCGGTTCGCAGCTGGGTAAAAGGCAGCGTTCTGCGCAAGAGCGGATGAGCCGTTCAAAGGTTTTGATCATCAGCGATATTCCTCCGGCGTTAGACAAAATGAAAGAAGTAGTGGAGAAGATAGACATTATGCCGCAGCAGGTCCTTATCGAAACAAGGATCGTAGAGGTCAATAGGGACAGGCTCAAAGATATCGGTTTTGACTGGGCATCCGGTATAACCGGAGCCGAAAGCAGCGCCATCTCAACCGTTCCCGCCAGCAAAACCAACGGTATCGACGCGGCTGTGATGGGAGGGCATGGCTTGACTTCGCAGTTTAAGCCTTCGGGTTTTGGGCCTAAGGCAGGCTCGATCCTATTAGGGGAAGAGCCTTTTAACGTGGGGCTTGAATTTGTTTATAAGAAATTGACCGGAACGCAATTTGAGGCGATAGTGCATGCTTTAGAAGAGGACGTGCAGACAAATACGCTTTCTGCCCCCAGGATCATGACTTTGAACAACCAGGAGGCCACGATACTGATCGGCTCCAGGTACCCGATATTAAAGACAGAGATAGGCGGAACGGACACTACCACTACCACAGTGACCCTCGATTATTACCAGGATATCGGGATACAGTTTAATGTGGTCCCCCAGGTAGGCGCTAACGAATATATCAATATGATCGTCCATCCGGCGGTGACCTCCTACACCGATACTTTGGGGACGAACGCTTATCCTATAATTCAGACCCGCGAGGCGGAAACGCGCATATTGATGAAGAATGACGAGACGGTAGTGATCGGAGGGCTCCTGCGCGACATAAAGGTCAATACCAAGATGGGGATACCTTTTTTAAGCAGGATCCCTTTATTGGGAGCGCTTTTTCGGCGGGATACCTTTGATACCGAAAAAATAGAACTCCTAGTCTTTATCACCGCGCATATAGTCAGAGAAAACGAATTCACCCCCGAAGAGATAGCTAAAATGGAAGAAAGGCTGGAAGGGATCGATCGAAAAAAATAAACTATGTACAAGGTAGTCTTTGTTTTCAGTAAAAAAGGAATAATGAGATTTATTTCGCATCTTGACCTGATGCGCCTTTTTATGCGCGCCTTAAGGCGCGCGGACTTTCCGCTGAAAATCAGCGAAGGTTTTAACCCGCACCCTAAATTAAGCATAAAGAGGGCTTTGAAATTAGGCCTTGAAAGCGAGAACGAAGAGGCGTCCATAATCTTAAAAGAACCCGTTGATTCAGCCGATTTTAAGACAAGGCTGCAGCAACAACTTCCCTCGGGGATCCGGATCAAGGAAGCATCTCTGATCCCCCTGGCATATTAGGAAATGACAAAAGAAATATTGATCAATATAGAATCGCAGGAAAAGCGCGCGGCAGTAATAAATGACGGCAGGCTGGAAGAATTTTATATAGAACGGCCGCAGGATAAGACTATCGTCGGTAATATCTACAAGGGGAAGATCGAAGCGGTGCTTTCTTCGGTAGGCGCCGCTTTTGTGGATATCGGGCTTTTTAAAAAGGGGTTCCTTTATCTATCCGAGATAGAATCTTCTTTTGAGTCCTGCGAAACGCAGGGGCCGGCATTGAAAGAAGTAAAGAAGGGGCAGGAGGTGTTGGTGCAGGTGGTAAAGGAATCATTTGGCACTAAGGGCCCGAGATTATCCTGCCATATCGGCATCCCCGGAAGATACCTGGTTCTGATGCCCCAAGGCAGGCAGATAGGAGTATCGCGCAGGATAGAAAATGACGAAGAGAGAAGGCGGCTGAAGCAGGTTTTTTCTGAGCTTAAGCTCCCCGAAGGGCTGGGTTTTATCGTGCGCACCGCCGCCAGCGGCAAGACCAAACAGGAATTACTCAGGGACGCAAATTTTCTTATTAAACTCTGGCGCAGGATGGAAAAGATAGTCCAGTCAAAAAAAGCGCCCGCCCTGATCTATGAAGATTATGACCTGACCTTAAGAGTGATCAGGGATTCATTCAGCGAGGACGTATCTAAGTTGATCGTGGATTCCAAGGCGGAATTTTTCCGCATACAGCGTTTCATGCGCGCGTTTTTGAATTATCTTGTAAAGAAAGTCGAATTATACAAAGGCAGCGATTTGTTTACCGAAAAAGACGCGGAGCGGCAGATCAATAAGATATTTGAGAACAAGGTGTATTTAAAGTCTAAGGCTTATTTGGTCATAGAGCCAACGGAAGGGCTGGTTGTCATCGATGTCAACAGCGGCGGTTTTAAAA
Source organism: Candidatus Omnitrophota bacterium (assembly GCA_016931435.1). Taxonomy (GTDB): domain Bacteria; phylum Omnitrophota; class Gorgyraeia; order Gygaellales; family Profunditerraquicolaceae; genus JAFGET01. The sequence goes on along the minus strand of JAFGET010000172.1, from coordinate 2,949 downwards.
AGAAACTCCGGCAGGAAGAGGCAGCTTTTAAGGTCAATTGCGAGGCGGCGCAGGAAGTGGCGCATCAGCTGATTTTACGCGATCTAGGAGGAATAGTCGTGATTGACTTTATTGATATGGAGAAGGAAGGGCACCGCCGCCAGGTCTTAAATACACTTAAACAGGCACTAGCATGCGATAAGGCTAAATACGATATCCTAGGGATCTCTAAATTCGGCCTGGTCGAGATGACCAGAGAGCGCGTGCATAATACCGTGCAGTCTCTTTCTTACCAGGATTGCCCTTATTGCCACGGCAGGGGAAAGATCAAATCCCCCCTGACTATGTCCATTTACGCTTTGAAAGAATTAAGAAGGTACCTGCGGGAACATGCTTCCTTAAAGCAGATTAATATAACCTTGAATACCGCGGTCATCGATGAGTTTATGAAGAATAAAAGTAACCTTGAGTTTTTAGAACGTAAATTCAGGATCAGGATTAACATCATTTCCGATCCGTCTTTAAAAATAGAAGAGATAAGATTATCCTGATCAGCGGATGTTGCGCTGGCGGCATAATCGAGATTAGGCCGAATGTATTTAGATTACTGGCATTTTAAAGAAAAGCCTTTTGAGAATACCCCTGACCCGCGGTTTTTTTACTGCTCTAACCGCCACGAAGAGGCGCTGATGCGTTTTTTGTACGCGCTTCAGGAACGCAAGGCCGCTTTTATGCTTTCCGGGGAGTATGGCAGCGGAAAAACTCTTTTAAGCCGGGTGGTTATCGGTAGGCTGATGCAGAAAGAGGACGATTACAAGGTCGCTTTGATAGTAAATCCTGCTATTCCAAGCATAGAGATTTTAAGCGAGATAGTATATCAATTAGGCGGCAATAGCTCATCATCGGATAAAAAGACAGACATCCTGCGGCAGTTAAACGAGATGCTTTACCGCACCGCAGAGCTGAATAAACACACTGTTATTATAATCGATGAGGCCCAGGCAATCACCGACGAGGAAACCTTTGAAGAATTACGCCTGCTCTTGAATTTCCAGACCAGCGAGCGTTTCCTGTTCACCTTGGTTTTATTGGGCCAGCCGGAATTAATAGAAAAGATCGACAGGCTCCCTCAGTTAAGGCAAAGATTAGCGTTGCGTTTTCATCTGACTACTTTGACTGAACCCGAAGCCAAAAAATATATAGAGCACCGCTGCCAGGTAGCCGGCAGGGATGAACCGGTATTCTCGGATGAGGCGCACAGGTTTATTTATGAATATTCTAAGGGTATTCCCAGGCAGATGAATAATTTTTGCGATCTGAGTCTAGTCATCGGTATGGGCGAAAAAGCTTCCGTGATCGATGAAAGGATCGCAAAAGTCGTAGTGCACGATTTTTACCCTTCCCTTGCGGCATAGGCATTACATCGTAAAATAAAAATATGGTCAGATTTTCGGATATATTAAAAAAACAGGGCATTATCCATCAGGACAAGGCCGCTGCTCAGAAAAAAGAGGAGGATAAAGAGGCCCTTAAGCCTCACCTTGAGGCTGAGAAAACCTCCGATAATAGCCTCAGCCAGGTTTCCAAGGCGATGTCTCAACCCGGGCATAAAGATAAAGGGGAAGAGCTGCACATTGTGAAGGTGATGAAGGAGACGCAGCTGGATGAGAGTTCTTCCAAGAACCTTTATTCCCAGGGCATAGATTTGATCAAGTGGGTTATTCTTAATTACGAAGAGAACAGAAAGGTAGAATTAAAACACGTCAGGGACCTGGTAGAAAAATTCGTCAACTTCCTTTTTTTAGGCGATAAGACCCTGATCACCCTTTTTCACGATGATTATTTACCGCAGGAGTATTTGTATAATCATATGGTCAACGTCATGATCATGTCTGTGGGCCTTGGTCTGGAATTAGGGTATAATAAATCGCAGCTGAACGAGTTGGGGGTCGCCGCTTTTGTGCATGATATTGATCTAGCCAGTAAGAAATTGGAGCAGTCGCATCCGAAGGATGAAAAACAGGCATCTTTGGCGCAGGGTTCGATCAAGGACGAAATAAATTCCGCCATAAAAGAACAGCACGAGGAGATAAAAAACCCTGATTTCCCTTATGAGATCAAAGGGGAAGAGGTATCCGTATATGCAAAGATCATCGCCATCGCCGATATCTACGAGGCGTTGACTCATAGCCGCGGCCACCGTAAGAGATATGCGCCGTACAAGGCGATCACCGAGATGCTTTCGGTAAGCGATTCTTTATTTGATATGGAGTATGTCAAGACCCTGATCAATCAGGTAGGGATTTATCCTATAGGTTCCTGGACGGAATTAAATACCAGCGAGGTAGCTAAAGTAGTCGAGTCCAATATTAATTTTCCCCTGCGGCCGATCGTCAGCGTGATGTTCACAAAGGATAAAGGCAGGCTTGATAAGCCGCGCCTATGCGATCTGTCCAAGCAGTTGAATTTATTTATTAAAAGGCCGCTTTCTGACGAAGAGGTAGCGGCGATCACAAAAGAAAAGATCTAGAATTTTTTGGCGGCGTAACTCAGTCTGATAGAGTAGTCGGCTCATACCCGATTTGTCACTGGTTTAAATCCAGTCGCCGCCACCATATCTCTTTGAAGTTGAATGGCGGTTCCTGAATGAAGCGAGGGAGTCAGGCAAGAAAGTCCCAGAGGCGGGGCCCCCTGAGTAAGAAAAATGGCAAAGAAAGAAGAGATTCTAAAGGACCTGAAGGATTATCTTGTTTTTGAAGAGGATATCATAGATAAACTTTCCAGTTTTTATCTGGCTTTGGGGTGGAAAAACTATGTGCAGCCGGAATCAGAGGCCTCAGTCAAAGAAAGCTTAGTTATATTGAAGAACGATACAAAAAAACATATCCGTATTGTCTCTGAAATGATAGAATATTTGGATAAAAGCGGCCAAGATGAGTTCTAAAGAAGAATATAAGAGGAAATTCCAGG
>JAFGET010000171.1 GCA_016931435.1 Candidatus Omnitrophota bacterium | reverse complement strand
GTGCTTCCACTCGGCGTAATCCCTCGCAGACTTCTGCCAAAAAATTTCTAGTGCACGCTCCCAAATCCCTCCAGCAAAATTCAAAAAACTCCCAAAGTGTGCCTTATTTTTTCCTCAAAAACTTCTCTTCACACTCAGTAACAATGCGTTCCAATAAATCTATAGCTTCTTGACATATAGTTACTACATCTTTATCTCTATCGGGAATATCGTCGAAACGATATGTGACTGTAGTATTTGGTCGATCTGCAGAAAATTTCATAAAACTTCCGGAGAAATCAGTGCTTGTCCCAGTGCCTATAAGAAAAACTCCTACTTGAGTACCGTTAATACCTTGACCTGTCGCGCTAATAATACCTATTGGAAATACGGGACGCTCATGGCTCGTAATATTTCTTTGTCTAAGCAAATATTTCAGAATACTGTTATTGTTCATCTCTTTTTGTTTCTTGGTATACCAGGAATCAAAACCAGAAACTTTTGAAAATTCCTTTTGCATAATCAACGTGAGACTACGACTTGCTGCTAGGAAGGCAGTAAATGAGTATCTGAATTTATCGACATCAGGGTTCACCCTGCTCATTTCTTCTAAAAAATACCTAGCTTCGTTTAACTTATCTCTAGAGTTAGACATATAAATAAAAAAATGGAACAAAAAGCATAAACATTTTCTATTTTTTAAATGAATCTGGCGGTTTTCGAGCGAATGGAGGTTTTAGCCAATGGAGCTTGAGCATTAAGGGAATCCCGAGGTCAGCCGAGAGGCTGATAATCTCGGGATGGCGATGCTGTTTGAGGCCGTATCCGCAAGAGCGGGACGGCCGAGTTCAGCAGCCACCGAAATGCGAAAGATCATTGGCGTGCCTGCCGAAGGCAGGTAAAACCGACTTTGAGCGAGAAAAGCGGCAGATTCATTTAAAGAACGGCAAAAGTTTCCAGTGCGCGAACAAATACCGACAGCAAAATATTAACTCTGCAAAATTTCATCGGCTGCTGCCAGTACATCTTCTACGCTGATAGCTTTAAGGCAGGCGAATCCTTTATCGCAGTTATGCGCAAGGCATACAACACAGCCTACCTCTTTATGCAAAACTTTGTCCTTTTCTCCCACCGGCCCCCAGCGCCGGGGACTTAAGCCCTTCTGATTCCTCCCGAAAATCGAAATCACCGGAACACCTAGGGCGGAGGCGATATGCACCGGACCGGAATCGTTTGAAATGAACAGGGTGCATCTCTTTAAAAGACTGGCTAATTGCGTAACAGAAGTCTTGCCTGCCAGGTTGATTGCCTGACTATTCATCTGCTCTGCCACGTTATTCGCCAGAGAGATATCTTTTGGACCACTGAAAACCAATATCTTAAAGCCGTATTTTTGCGCTAATAGATCGGCAGTCCGGGCGAATCTCTCTCCCGGCCAGATCTTCGACGGACAACTGGCTGCCGGATGTATCGCTATTAACTTATCTTTCTTTCCTATGCCCTGTTGCCCTAAAAATTCCTGCGCCCAGGCCTCGGATTCTTCTTTAATAGGCATAAACAGGCCCTTATCCTGCGCCGGAATACCTAAATGCCTTAAAAGGTCAAGGTTATATTCCAGCTCGTGTTTTTCGCCGGATTGTTTTTCATGCCTGATCCTGTCGGTCAAAAGAAACCCCATTTTGCGCCGGTAACCTATCCTTCTGGGTATCCCCGCCAAAAATGTCACCAGGTGCACGCGGTTAGAAGGATGGAGGATCACCGCCAGGTCGAATTTTTTCTTTTTCAGATTACGCGAAAACTTTAACGATCTCATCCAGCTTTTATGTTTATGGTCTTTGTCATAGACGATCACTTCATCCAGATAAGGATTGCCCTCTACAGCCTCTTTGGCGTAAGGGCCGGTCATCATCGCGATATAGGCAGAAGGATAACTGTCCCGCAATGCCCTTATCGCCGGAGTGGATAAAAGCACATCTCCGATCCTGTCCGTGCGTACAATTAAGATGCGCTTAAAATCATTTTTCGGCCTGACACCTGACACCTGACACCTGACACCCATTATATCTTCAACCTGCTTCAGCACATCCCCTACTCTTATCATCTGCATACAATCTAACGTGCCGAAACGGCACTGCGCCCGCATACACGGCCGGCAGAAGACCTCTTTTTTTACTATCCGGAATCTATCCGACCAGGGGCCGTATTTTAATTCATCGGTCGGCCCAAAGATGGCAACGACGGGGGTATTCAGATAGCTTGCCAAATGCAAAGAGGCGCTGTCATTGGTAATGAGCAGCGCGGAGCGTTTTAATAATCCGGCTAACCGCGCGAGATCCGTCTTACCGGTAAGATCTAAAACCTGATTCCGGCAAAGCGAAACAATACGTTTATTGACCGGCAGGTCTTCTTTGTCTCCGACTAAGACCATCTTTAGCTTGGGATCTGCCGCTAAGGCGTCGATTAAGGCGGAAAATTTTTCCTGCGCCCATCTTTTTACATGGCTCCTTGCCCCGGAAGCGATCACGATTAATTTATCCGTATCTTTAATTCCGTTATCATTTAATATATTTTTAATGTACGTCTCGTCTACCGGACAGATATTAATCGAAGTCTTAGGTGCTTCTGAAAAATCATCACTTTTGCCTTTTGCCTTTTGACTTTTGACTTTGAAGAGGTGCCTGTTCTTCATATGTTTAATATTTGAAGGTATGTTTAAAAAAAGGGGGGTTTTATAGGAAGCGGGCAGGAATAATCCGAATAAACTGTTGCGGAAATCCGCTATCAGATCAAAACGCTCTTTCTTTAATTCAAAAAACAATTTTACTTTATCTTTTAGCTGCGCGTGCTTATCGTATATGATCAATTTACTTATGAGAGGATTATCGCTAAATATTACGCTCGGCCTAGGGGAAGATAAAACCGTAAAGCGCGCGTCGGGAAAATTTTGCCTTAAATAATCTAAGGCGGGCAGAGTAAGGATAGCATCTCCGATATTGCTTAAAGTAATAAAAAGGACTTTGGAAACCTTCATTTATGCAAAGCTAATTTTGCCTGGGCGAATACTTCTTCGGGGGTAATTGCCTTCATGCAGCGGTTATCCTTACAGGATCTTACGTAACAGGGGATTTCACAACCGACGTCCTTGGAAATGACAGTGACGTTATTGCCGGGATAAGGCCCGGTGATTTCTCTGGAGGTCGGACCAAAAAGGGCGATTATCTTTTTCGCTCTTGCCGCGTTTGCGATATGCAAAGGTCCGGTATCCGCGGCGATAAAAAGATCCAGCCTCCTGCACAAAGCGGCTAACTGGTTTATGTTTAAAACAGCGCTTGCTGAAATAGGCTTTTGCAGCATACTGTTTTCTATCTCCCTCGTCAGGGCGATATCGGAAGTGCTGCCCGTAATGATGACTTTCGACCTTAGTTCTGAGATCAACTTATCGGCCAGCCTCGCCCAGTAGCCGCTGGGCCAGCGTTTAGGCATCCAATTCCCCCCGGGGTTTAAGCCTACCAGGGTATCTTTTTTTAGGACAGATCTCTCTTTCAAAAATTTATCGATAAAATCATTGTCCTCTTCGCTGACAAAAAACTCGGTATACCTGTCTTCCACCCTTAAACCCGCCTTCTCGATGATATTAAGGTAAAAATCTATGCGGTGCAATGAATCCCTTTTGGGCATCTTGATCTTTTTGGTCAAAAGGAAATTCCTTTTTTTAGTGCTGTGCCCTATCCGCTGCGGGATTTCTGCGAGCCTGCAGATGAGCGTGCGGGTAAAAGAACGATGCAATAAAAATACGGCGTCGAATTTCTTATCCTTTAGCTTTTTTGCGAAATTCATTTTCTCGACCATTCCTTTATGGCGGTCTTTTTCGTCATAGATGATGATCTCATTTAAATGCGGGTTATCCCTTAAAACAGGATAGCAGCGGGAAGGGATCACGCAGGCAAGGAAAGCGTCCGGAAAATTAAGCCGGATGTTACGGATAGTAGCGGTAGAGAACAAAACATCTCCCAGCCAATTGACATTAAAGATCAATATCCTTTTTAAGCTTTTCATAAATTCACTTATGCCGGTGTTCGCGCATAAAATTATAATAACCGCTGCTTTCTACCCAAAATACGAACATATTCCTCGCATTTTCGGAGATCCGCAGGCGTTTCAGTGCAAAGATGTCATCATTGGCAAATTCCTTACCGGGGTTAGTAACTACCGCCGTTTTATAACCGGCCTCTATTACCATCTTTCTTATTTTATCATTAAATCTGCCTTCTGGATAGCTGAAAACATCCACCGGCCGGCCTAATTTTTCCTCTAAGATCCTCTTGGAATCAAATATCTGCCTTCTTAGGCCGTCATCAGTCTTGATTTTCGTCAAAGGGTCGGGCCCGAGGCAGTGAGAGCCGAAAACAATGACTCCAGAGTCTCGCATCTTAAATATTTCTTCCCAAAAAAGCCTGTCCTTTTGAGGCCGCCCTATCTCATCTACGATGAGAAAGAGCGTGGCGGGGATACCGTATTCCTTCAAAACAGGAAAGGCGCAATCAAAATTATCCCTGTATCCGTCATCAAGGGTGATAGCGACAGCGCGGGGGGGTATCTTCTTTTTATTTTTTATCAGGTCCGCTAATTGCTCCAAGGTCAGAATATTGTAATTATGCCTTTTTAAAAAATGCATCTGGCGCCTGAAGGTATCGGTGGAAACCGCCAAACGGTTGCCTTCAACCGGATTTTCGCAAACGGAGTGGTACATCAATATGGGCACGACATACTGGCTGCGCATAAAGACCGCAAGCGAGATAAATAAAACAGCGGCTATTAATAAACTGACATTTAGCCTTTTTCTTTTAAGCATTCTAAATATATCCTTTCCGTCTCTAAGACCATCCCCTCTTGCGGAAAATGGTTTCTTATGAAACTGCGCGCGTTATCTCCTAATTTTTCTCTTTTTTGGACATCCTTCAATAACCCGATAACCGCAGAAGCTATTGCATGAGTGTCTTTGGGCCCGACTAAAATTCCGGTTTCATCCGTTTTGATCAAACTCCTGATCCCGCCTACGTCAGAACCTACTACCGCGAGCCCGCAGGCCATTGCCTCCATAAGGCTTAAACCTAAGCCCTCTTTTAGAGAAGGCAGCACAAAGACATCCAGCGCAGAAAGTAGCCGCTCCGTATCTTTTCCCGCGGGAATAAAAAATACCTTGTCCATTATCCCCAGGTTTTGCGCCAACTCAACCAGTTCTTTTTTCATCTTCCCGTCTCCGGCGATCAAAAGCTGGGCAGCCGGTATGCTTTTTATGATCTCGGGCATTGCTCTGATAAGGTAAACATGGCCTTTTACATCCGAAAGCCTGGCTACTATCCCTATTAACGGAGCGTAACTTAACCCCATTTCCTTCTTTATCTGCGCCTTATAATTGGGGCTGGTAACTTTAAACTTGTTTATGTCTATCCCGTTATTTATCACACGGATTATTTCTTCCTTGGCCCTGAAATCTTCTTTCAAGTGGGCCTTTACTTCTTCGCTGACGGCGATCACGCGCCTGCCCCAGCAAGGAGAAATTATCCTGGAAATCTTCTTCTTAAAAAAACCGTGGCAGGTAAAAATATAAGGCCTTCCCGTGGCTCGGGATAAAAGCGAAGCTAGCACCTGAGTCACCCGGCTATTAGCGTGGATAATATCGATATCCTTCTCTTTAACCTTAGGCAAGAGCTTAAAAAAACTCAACAGTATCTGAGGATGCAATTCATTCTTTACCCTTATAGGTATGTAAAAATAACCCGCCTTTTTCTTTTGTAACTGCTCACGAAGGCCTCCTGCGCTCGAGGCTACGTATATATGATGGCCGCGGGATGTCAACCCCTCGGTTAAAGTCAAGATATAGCTTGTGATCCCGCCTATGTCTAAATGGTTAGTTAAATAGAGTATATTCATATTGTTGATGACAAATGACAAAATCCCAATTCCAAATGAATAATTTAATGTCAAATCATTAAATTATTTGGATTTAAAAGCCTATCAATCGCCTCCGATACCTCCTGCGGCTTTATCGATTCCATACATTTGTGTTTTTTGCATTTTGATTTATAGCATGGGCTGCAAGGCAGGTCTTTCCTGATCAAAACAAAATTTCCCGCCACCGGCATATGGCGCAGGGGGTCAGTGGGACCGAATAAAGCGACAAGGGGCACGTCTTGGCTGACGGCAATATGTAAAGGCGCTGAATCTGCGGTAATATAAACACTGCATTTTTTAATCAGACAGGCAAGCTGGTTTACCGTAGTCTTGCCGCAGGCATTTATGGGCTTGACCTTTTTAGTTAAGTTCATCAGCTCTTCAGCGCGCCTGATGTCGTTTTGCGTCCCAGTAATGACCAGGCGGATATCCCGGGAAGCTAAATCTTCGCAAAGACGGGCGACATAATCCAGAGGCCAATTCTTAGTCATCCATCTTTGGCTTGCGCTTATGTTTATGCCGACAATTTTCTGTGAGGAGCTTATCCATTCAGACTTAAGCAATTCATTTACATACTGCCGGTCTTCCTTACGCGGCCAAAGTTCAAGTTTTGGGTCTGATAATTCAATCCCCAGTAGTTTCAATATCCTGAACTGATGCTCCAGGGGGTTTAAAAAAACGCGGTCATCTTTGACGCTCTTATTAAGCAGAAATCCGAATTTTTTATTGTTATACCCGTAGCGTTCCATGGCTAAGGTCAAGAAAGAAAGGATATGGCTCCTGCGGTTATTTTGCAGGTCTATGATCATGTCAAAATTTTTCTTTCTTAAAAAACTGCCTAATCTATATAACCCCCTTAAGCCTTTTTCCTTATTTTTAAAATCACAGACTAATAACTCGTCTATATATGGGCAGTTTAAAAGGACGTCCCGGTATTCTTTTGAAACTAGAAAAGTAATCTTATGGCTTTGGCCGAATTTTTCCTTTATCGCCTTAAGGGCCGCCGTAGAAAGTATGATATCGCCTAAAGAACTGAACTTGATTATCAGGATTTTAAAATTTTCTTTGGCTTCTTGGTAGACATCCACGGTCTTTTTGACCATCAAATCAATGGTATATTTTTCTTTTACCTTTTTATACGCGTTTTCGGCCAGATTTCGCGCTAGTTCTTTATTTTTTAATATCCTGACGACCGCGCTAGCCATGCTTTGAGGATCAGCAGGCGGGACAAGCAGCCCGGTCTTATCCTCTTCTATGATATCTATTACCCCTCCTACTTTTGTAGCTACGACCGGAACTCCCGCTGCCTGGGCCTCGATGATCACCCTGCCAAAAGCCTCCTGGGTAGTAGTAGCCAAGACTAGAACGTCCAGCTGCTCTAAAATAGCCGGCACATCCCTTTGTACGCCTAAAAACTCCGTGCAATGCCAAAGCCCCAGCCTTTTGGTCAAGACCCTCACCTGGTCCTTATATATTTCTTTGGAGCGGGGGGCATCACCTACTATGAATATCTTAAGCTGCGGGACTTCTCTGTATACCTTAGCCATAGCCTTGATAAAATGCAAATGCCCCTTTATAGGAGTGATCCTGGCTATTATACCCACGTAGAAATCTTTCTGCCTTTTCTTATCCGGCAGGGTGAATTTG
>JAFGET010000170.1 GCA_016931435.1 Candidatus Omnitrophota bacterium | reverse complement strand
GACGGGATAAATATTCCGGTAAAGGCCGCAGCCGTTGACAACAGCTGGACGATGGAGTATAAAAATATAAAGACGGCCAAGATGGCGGATTCGCTTTTTGAGATCCCATCCGGCTACCAGAAGTTCTCGTATCAAAAGCCCTCCATGAAAGATATCTTAAAAGGGTTAGGCGGATAAAGAATATTTGGTTTACGAAAAAAAATGCCCAAGAATCCGGATAAAGAATTCATGCGCCTGGCCATACTGGAGGCGAAAAAAAATCTTAAAGTCGCCACCGGCGGGCCTTTTGGCGCTTGCATAGTCAGACAGGGCAGGATTATCGCCTTGGCGCGCAACACGGTATTAAAACACGACGCCACCTGCCACGCGGAGATAAATGCCATACGTATCGCTTCCCGCAGGACAGGGTCTTTTGACCTTTCCGGGGCGGTGATCTATTCTACTACCGAGCCGTGCCCGATGTGCTTTAGCGCGATCGCCTGGGCCAGGATAGGCTGTATCGTCTACGGGACGAAGATCTCGGACGCGGCAAAGATCGGTTTTAATGAGATGAGGATCGGCAACAGCCGTTTAAAGAAGATGGGTAAGATAAAGGTAAAGCTTATCCCCGGATTTCTACGCGATGAATGCCGGCGGTTGTTCAGAGAGTGGGAAAAGTCGCCCGGCAGAAGGCTGTATTAGCGCAAGTTCCGCTGTTTTATTTTGTGCCGCGATTTTGATTTTATGCTATAATGTCACGATGATATTTTAGGCAGCAGGCAGGCAGTCGTTGAAAGGCAGCAGGAGGGGGTATGAAACAAATATTTATCGTATTGGGTATAGCAGTAGTCATATGGGTGGTCTATTCTATAAAAAAAGCGAAGAAAGAACAATTATCGGAAGAAAGGCTTCATGAAGATTCCCTTAAAGCAGAAGAAAAAAGAGAGTCTTTGGAAGAAAAGAGAAGCCTTGCGCAGAGAGAGGCGCGGATCCACCAGGCAGAGATCGAGAAAGCGGATCTTAAGGCCAAGGCAGAAAGAGACCTCAGGGAGAAAGAATTAAGGCGCAAGATAAAAGACAGGAAAGAGCACGAGGTAGAAGAAGATAAGCCGAAAACGGAAGAGGAAGAAAATAAGTAAAAATCCCCTGAAGAAACCCTTTGATATCATCCTCCATAAATATCGTTTGAGATGTCAAAATATTATTCCGGCAAAAGAACGCGAAACCTTTTTGACCCACTCAGCAAAGCCCCTTTTAAGTTAAGCCGCTCTAAGATAGAATTATTCATCAATTGCCCGCGCTGTTTTTACCTGGATAGAAGGATGGGTGTCGGCCAGCCTCCGGGATTCCCTTTTGCGTTGAATTCCGCGGTAGATAAGCTGCTTAAGAAAGAATTCGATATATATAGGGCAAGGCAAGCCCCGCATCCCTTGATGGCGGCCTGTGGGATAAAAGCGGTCCCTTTCGCGCACGAGAAACTGGATCGCTGGCGGGACGCGCTTCGGGGCGGGATAGAGTATTTGCATAAAGAGACCAATCTTTTGCTTTGCGGCGGGATCGATGACGTCTGGGTCAAAGATAACGGCGAACTTTTTATCGTAGATTATAAAAGCACGGCGAAAGACGAAGAGGTGAGCCTGGATGCGGACTGGCAGATATCTTATAAAAGGCAGATGGAGATATATCAGTGGTTATTCCGGAAGAATGATTTTCCCGTCTCTTCTGTCGGCTACTTTGTATATTGTAACGGCATCACCGCAAAGGATGCCTTTGACGCCAGGCTTGAGTTTGACATAAAGATCATACCCTACGAAGGTAATTGCTCCTGGATCGAGCCGATGATAAGCGAAATGCATAAGTGCCTGATGAGCGCGCAGGCGCCCGCCTATTCTGCCGATTGCGATTATTGTTTATACAACAAGGCGATAAAGGAGGCAGGCGGATCTTCATAAAACCCAATAACGAGAGAAGGAGGCCAAGATGAAAAAACTTGACGCAAGGGCTTTAGGGCTTACTTTGGGGATCGTCTGGAGTCTTTCAGTATCGATCATGGGGATATTGGCCATGACCATAAATTACGGCGCAAGTTTCGTAAATGTATTATCCAAGCTTTATATCGGATACGGGGCGAGTATTTCCGGCGTAATGATCGGGGCGATCTGGGGATTTTTTGACGCAGGAATCGGCGGAGTGATCATAGCCTGGCTTTATAACAAGTTAGCCAGGTAGTAAGGGTCCAGTATGGTTTATAGAAAGACCATCCGGGAGCTGAAGAACAAAGCAGTTGAGTTAGGCGCTTGTCAGAGCAAGGTCATTGAGGTAAGTTCGGTCAAGACGGCATCCTGGGTACGCTATAAATGCCAATTCGGCTGCGACGGCTTCGGGCAATGTTTTAGCTGTCCGCCGTATTCGCCTGCTCCCGATGAAACTAAAAAAATACTAGGCTTCTATAAAAAGGCGGTCCTCATCCATTGTAAAAGCGGCTCAGATGTGGATATTTCAAAAGTAGTCCTAAAAGTAGAATAAGAGGCCTTTTTTGCCGGGTATTACAAGGCTTTAGGCATGGGCGCCGGGCCCTGCAGGTTATGCAAGGAGTGCGACTTAAAAGGCGGATGCCGCCACCGCGATAAAGTCAGGCCTTCGATGGAGGCCTGCGGCATCGATGTCTTTACCACTGCCCGCAATAACGGCTTTACTATAAATACGCTTGATTCCTACAAATGCAAGGCGAATTATTTCGGTTTAGTGCTGATCGACTGAATCCGGTTACGCATTTCATTTAGCAGCATCCGCCAAAAGAACAAATAGGAGACATGAATGCGCCAATTGGCTGGAAAAGACAAGAAAATAATAAAGGGATTCCAAAAAAACGAGATCACAGAATATCTGGTCTACAAGGCGCTAAGCCGCCTGGCGAAAAACGGGCATAACCGCGCGGTCCTGGAGAAGATCTCGAAGGAAGAGCTCTCCCATTATCATATCTGGCATAAATATACGGGCGAAAAAGTAGAGCCGGATAATATCAGACGCTGGTTCTACATAATCATCTCCGCGGTCTTCGGGGTCACTTTCGGAATTAAACTGATGGAAAAGGGGGAGGAGGGCGCGCAGGTCTCCTATGAAAGGTTTCTAGCTGTTGTGCCGGAAGCCAAAGATATACAGGTACAGGAGAACGAGCACGAAACAGAGCTTATAAACATGCTCGATGAGGATAAGCTAAAATATATGGGGTCGGTAGTGCTGGGGTTAAATGACGCGCTGGTGGAGTTTACCGGGGCATTGGCCGGGTTTACCTTTGCCCTGCAGAATTCCCGCCTTATCGCTATGGTGGGTTTGATCATGGGGTTTTCCGCGTCCCTTTCCATGGCGGCTTCGGAATATCTTTCGACCAAGACTGAAGACGCAAGACGCTCTCCGGTCAAAGCCTCGATCTATACCGGAATGGCTTATGTGGTGACGGTCTGCTGCCTTATTTTTCCTTATTTTATTTTTCAAAACTATTTTATGGGATTGGCATTT
>JAFGET010000169.1 GCA_016931435.1 Candidatus Omnitrophota bacterium | reverse complement strand
GGGATCAGGGAGATCATCATTGCCGCCGGCTATCCTGATAAGTTAGCTCTGAATTTCCTGAAAGAAGCCGGGATCAAGATTAGAAAAGCAAGCAAGCTTATCACCCGATAATTGATATATGACACAACTTATTGTGTCCGTATCAGGTGTCAAGATTTGATCTTTTTCGGAGAACAGCTACGATGAAATGCCCATACTGCGGATATAGCGAAGACAAAGTGGTAGATTCGCGCGCTACTTCCGAGGATTCCGCCATCAGGCGCCGTCGCGAATGCTTAAAGTGCGGCAAGCGCTTCACCACGTATGAATATATAGAAGAAGTATCTTTGATGGTAATAAAGAAGGACGGAAGGCGTCAGCCTTTCGACAGGAAAAAAATACTATCCGGGGTGATCAAGGCCTGCGAGAAAAGGCCGGTAGCGATGGAGAAGATGGAAGAGATAGTGGTTCAGGTCGAGCGCGCCATCCAGAAAAAATCCGACCGCGAAGTTCCTACTTCCCGCATCGGCGAACTGGTGATGGAAAAGCTTAAAAGTTTAGACGATGTAGCTTACGTCAGGTTTGCTTCGGTATACCGGCAGTTTAAAGACGTGGGGCAGTTTATGGTGGAATTAAAGGATATTTTGAATAAGGAAAAAAGCGCGCGCAAGAGCGTCAAATGAAATCCCAATTTATTATAAATCGCAAGTAAACTGTCATAACATATAATATTAGAGGTGAATATGCTGGAAATGGAATTGAATAAGATCGTCATCGACGAAAAAAGGCACGATCAACTGGTAGTTTTAAAAGAAAAAGACGGGGAAAGGCTTTTGCCTATTGTCATCGGCCTGCATGAGGCTTCCGCCATAAAGTTGAAGATCAGCGGTTTTATCCCGCCGCGGCCCCTGACCCACGACCTGCTGCATTCCGCGATAGCTAATTTAGAGGCCAGCATAGAAAAAATAGTGATCGATAAATTGGAAGAAAATACTTTCCACGCCAAGATCGTGATAAAGACCAATTCCGGAGAGACAAAGGTCATCGACGCCCGGCCTTCGGATAGCATCGCTTTGGCGGTGAGGTCACACGCTCCGATATTCGTGGAAGATTCGGTATTAAAACAATCCGAAATGTTTAATAAAAATATTTAGCCGCAAAGCTTGTATCATTATTTTTCAATAGCCTTATGGACCCTTCATCATTGGTTACAGAGTTAAGTTCCCACCTTATCTTAAAAAAAATCCTGCGATTCTCAGAGAAAAAAAAGGCCAGGCTGTATCTGGTTGGCGGAATCCTGCGCGATATCCTCTTAAAAAGGAAAAAAGAGAATCCCGATGTTGATTTTTGCCTTAAAGGATCGGCCATAGCTTTCGGCAGGATGCTGGCTAAAGAGCTTGGCGCCGGCTTTGTGGTCTTAGACAGGGAACACGGCTGTTGCCGGCTGGTGAAATCTTTCGCTGGCAAAAATTATACCCTGGATTTTACTGATTTTCGCGGCGATACAATCGAAAAAGACCTTTTTTGCCGTGATTTTACCATAAATGCCATGGCTTTAGGATTAAGGGGGGCTCTTGAAAGAGGAAAACCGCTTACCCTGATCGACCCTTACGGGGGCCTCGAGGATTTAAAAAAAGGCGTGATCCGCATGCTTAACGGCCGATCTTTTGACGAAGACCCGCTTAGGATAATGCGCGCTTTTAGCCTATCCTGCCTTTTTGGTTTTAAGATAGAAAAAAAGACTCAACAAGCGGCGCGGATAAAAAGAAAGAAGTTGATCGAGGTCTCCAGCGAGCGCATCCGCGACGAACTCTTTAAGGTCCTGGAAGGGCCCGATTCTTTTTTATATCTTGAAGAAATGGAAAAGATGGGCATATTCAAGTATATTATGCCCGAACTTGAAATTACGCGCGGTATCGGGCAGGGGCCGTATCATCATCTGGACGTATTCAGGCATACGCTGGAGACGCTCAGGCAGTATGAGAAATTAGTCATTGAACTTAAACGGGATAAAGAAATAAGGGATTATCTCGATGAGGTCGTAAGCTCACAGCGCAGGCGTTCTGCGCTGGTCAAATTAGGCGCGCTTTTGCATGATGCGGGAAAGCCGGCGACTTTGCGCAAAATAGAGGGTAAGACCATATTCCACGGGCATGAAAGGGTAGGCCTTGAGATTGCCGAAGGGGCATGCCGGCGCCTTAAGCTTTCTAATGACGAGATAAGTTCCATATGCCGCATGGTCCTCTGGCATCTGCGCCCGGGATACCTGGCAGACAATAAAATAATTACCGCGCGCGCCTCCTTTAGGTATTTCCGCGATACGCGAAAAGAAGCAGTGGGAATACTCCTGCTTTCCATAGCCGACCAGAGGGCGACCCGGGGCCGCTTAACCAGCAAGGTTTCCCGCGCCCGCCAGGAAAAAGTAGCCTTTGGCCTGATCAAGGAATATTTTAAAAAACAAAAAGAAAAACACCTGCCCCGCTTAGTCAACGGCGATGACCTGATCAGGGCCTTTAAACTTAAGCCTTCTCCTTTGATCGGTGAGATCTTAAGGCAAGTAGAAGAATTGCAGGCAATAGGAAAAGTCACGACTAAACCCCAGGCCTTAAAAGCCGCAAAAAAGTATTTGCCAGCGCCAAGCCGTAATAAAACCAAATCATTGTGATCTAATAAACCCCGGAGGGTT